>JAUNHF010000077.1 GCA_030524065.1 Deinococcus sp. | reverse complement strand
GCGTCCCTGGGCCATCCTGGTCGCCGGCGCCTGGCTGGCCGGCTGCACCGAGGACCCGGCACGGGTGTCCCCCGGAACCGCCGCCGCTTCCGGGAGTGCAGCGGCCACAGGCACTTTTGCGGGTGAAGGTGCTCCTGCGCCTTTGCCAGCGGCGGCGAGTTCTGGCCCGGCCTCATCCGACCAGACCCCCGCGCCCGGCTCCACTGAGCGGTCGGCTGGACAGCAGCATTACAGCACCCACTGCGCAGGCTGTCACGGCCCGGAGGCGCAGGGCGCGTTCGGGCCAGCGCTCGCCGGCAAGCCAGGCGGCTCCCTGGCCGATTTCCGCCTGGCGGTCCGTGAGGGGCAGGCCGCTCAGGGCGAACTGCTGTCCAGCATGCCCCGGTTCACCGCCGAGCTGCTGCCCGAGGCGGCGCTGGAAGAGATTCACCTTTACCTGACCTCGCTGGAGTAAACAGCAGAGCCGCCGCTTTCTGAAGATGCGGCGGCCTGTGAAGGGCATAGAGGGAGCCTTACGGCATCACGCTCGCCACCACCTGCTGCGCTTCATCCAGCACCTGTTGCAGGTGGTCTTCGCCCCGGAAGCTCTCGGCGTAGATTTTGTAGATGTCTTCCGTGCCGCTGGGCCGGGCGGCGAACCAGGCGTGCTCGGTGGTCACTTTTAGCCCGCCGATGGCCTGGTCGTTGCCCGGAGCGCGGGTAAAGCGACCGGTGATGGGGTCGCCGGCCAGCGTGCTCGCTTGCACCGCTTCGGGACTCAGCTCACTCAGCACCTTTTTCTGCTCGGCGCTGGCGGGCGCGTCCTTGCGGGCGTAGGCCGTGGTGCCGTACTGCGCGCTCAGCGCGGCGAACCGCTCGGCAGGATTTTGCCCGGTCCGCGCCGTGATCTCGGCAGCCAGCAGTCCGGCGATGATGCCGTCTTTGTCGGTGCTCCAGGGGCGGCCGTCCATCCGCAGGAAGCTGGCCCCGGCCGACTCCTCGCCGCCAAAGCCCAGCGAGCCGCTTAAAAGCCCATCCACGAAATATTTGAAGCCTACTGGCACCTCCACCAGCCTGCGGCCCAGGCCGGCGGCCACGCGGTCAATCAGCGCCGAGCTGACCAGCGTTTTGCCGATACCCGCGTCCCCGCGCCAGCCAGAGCGGTGCTGGAACAGGTAGTCAATCATCACAGCCAGGTAGTGATTGGGATTCATCAGGCCCTGCGGCGTCACAATGCCGTGGCGGTCCGCGTCCGGGTCGTTGCCTATTGCTACGTCAAACTGCTGGCGGTACTCCAGCAGGCCGGCCATCGCATAGGGGCTGGAGCAGTCCATGCGGATTTTGCCATCCTTATCCAGCGGCATAAAGGCAAAGCGCGGGTCCAGGTCGCGGTTGACGATATTCAGCCCCAGCTGCCAGCGCCGCTCAATGGCTTCCCAGACCGGCAGGCTGCTGCCGCCCAGCGGGTCTACCCCGATGCGGATTCCGGCGGCCCGGATGGCTTCCAGGTCAATCACTTCGGGCAGCGTCTCTACATACGGAGCAATAAAGTCAAAGACTTCTACCCGGCTCAGCGCTTCTTCCAGCGGCACTGCCTTGACGCCCTCCAGACCGCCTTCCAGCAATTCGTTGGCGCGGGCCTGAATCTGGCCGGTCACGTCGGTGTCGGCGGGGCCGCCGCTGGGCGGGTTGTACTTGAAGCCGCCGTCCTGCGGCGGATTGTGGCTGGGCGTAATGACGATGCCGTCGGCCTGCGTCTGCCCGGCGCCCGCATTGTGGGTCAAGATGGCGTGGCTGACCAGCGGCGTGGGGGTGAATTGCCCCGGCGCGGCCCGCACCTGCACGCCGTTGGCGACCAGCACCCGCAGAGCACTCAAAGAGGCCGGCTCGCTCAGCGCGTGGGTGTCGGCCCCCAGGTACAGCGGCCCCGTAATGCCGGCCCCAGCGCGGTACTCGGCCGTCGCCTGACTGATGGCCAGAATGTGCTGTTCGTTAAAGGAACTGTCCAGCGAGGTGCCCCGGTGCCCGCTCGTGCCAAAGGACACCCGCTGCCCAGGCTGCGCGGGGGCCGGGCGGCGCTCGTAGTAGGCCGCCACCAGGTGGGGAACATGGCTCAACTGGTCCAGAGGGGCGCGTCTTCCAGCGTGTGGGTGGGTCATGGTCGGAGTCTAGGGCAGATTTCCTGGCCGCTCGGCCAGCCTTAAGAAAAGCGTCTGTCTGGTGGGCCGCGTAGCCGCAGCGGCCCGGCTTCTGCGCGCACCTGGGCGGCCGGGCTCCGCAGGGCAGAGTGGTACAGTGAAACCGGAAATACAAAGCTGAGGCGGCACCACAACGGGCCGGGCCGATTGAGAGTTTCTTTGGTTCCAGCGGGGAGCCGCCTCTGAGCGTTTATGCTGTTGGGCATATCGTGCGCCCGGTTCCAGACAATCGGGCGCCTTTTACCGGAGGACGGAATGCAAGAAGAACGGAAAACATCCATGGGCAGTGCCATCGTCGATGTCTTTGACGCTGGGGTCGCGCTGGTCAAAGCCGAGATCAATTCGCTGGCCCACAAGGTCGGCGAACTCGCCAAATCCAAGGGCATCGGCGTCATCCTGCTGCTGGCCGCACTGGTGCCGCTGGCGCTGGCGGCCATCTTTCTGATCCTGGCCGTCTATTTCGGCCTGGTGGCGCTGGGTCTGCCCTGGTGGGCCGCGGCGCTGGTGATGTTCCTGGGCAGCCTGGTGCTGGCCGGCGTGCTGGTCGCGCTGGGCCTGAACAAGCTGAGCGAGGGCATTGGGCAGGAGCACCGCGCCCTGACCGAAGACGAGCGCCTGGAAGCCGAGTACCTGGCCGAGCAGCGCCGTCAGCGCAACGAAGGCGGCGCGCCGGTGAGCGGCGCTGTGGTCGCCACTGGCGTGCCCGTGACGGTGGGCGCCAGCCAGCGTGCCGCCGCCCACTATGACCGCAGCAACCAGCACGACCACGGCGCTCAGTACGGCCAGAGCCACACCACCGTGGTGAGCAGCGCTCCCCGTACGCAGCATCTGGCCGGCAGCGTAGTTGCAGAGGGTGCCGTGTCGCCGCAGGCCGGCGCTGCCAGCGGCATGGTGCAGCCCAGCGTGGAAGACGCCCACGCCATTCCTGTCTATGAAGCCGACGCCGACGGCAAGCCCCAGTACTACAGCGAGGGCCTGAACGAGAAGCTGGACCCGCAGGGCGGCCACGGCGATCATGGTCACGGCCATGACCACGATCCCAACGTGGTTCACCCCGAAGTGCTGGCCGGCGCGCCCGAAGTGCGTGTGAGCACTCAGCCCACCTACGCCGACGATATGAGCCGCGCTGAAGGAGGCAACCGCAAATGAGTGACAACCGGCCCAAGGCTGAACCTGTGGTGCTGCAAGCGCCCTCGGATACCGGCGTGCGCTACGAAGAAGTGCGCCTGCCGCTGACCGAAAAAGAACTGGCCCGTGAACGCCTGCGCGCCAAGGTAGATGTGCTGACCGAGACGGCCAGCCTTAAAGGGCAGATGCAGATGGAGCCCCTCAAGATGCTGGGCGGCGCTTCGGCAGTTGGCGCAGTGCTGGGTCTGGCGCTGGGCAGCCAGATGAAGCGCACCAAGAAAATCTACGTGGACGCCAACTCGCCCGCCAAGTACCAAAAGGGCCTGATCAAGGCCCAGCAAAAAGAAAAGGGCGGTGACCTGGGCGGCGCCCTGGTGGCGACCCTGGTCACGGTAGGCGCCCGCGCCCTGAGCAACAAACTGGTCCGCGACCGCCTGCAAACCCTGGCCGAGGATCTGTTCGCCAAGGCAGGTCAGGCGCCGCAGGAGGGCCAAGGCCAGAGCGCCGCTCCCCGCACAGCAGCTGCGTCGGCCCAGGCGGCCGTTGCCCGTCCGGCGCCTAGCACCAGTAGCTCGGCGGCCAGCAACCCAGCCGTCAGCCGCTTTCTGAAGCAGGGTGCTGGCCAGCCGCAGACGGCCAGTGTGCCTGGGGTTGCCGCCGAGCAGGCCCAAATCCCCGAGGCCAGTGGGCCGGTTCGCCACGCTGAAGTGCCCGGCAGCACGGTAGAAGCGCTGGCTGACGGCGCTCCTATTGAGCGCAGCGAGATGAAGAACCCTAACGCGGGCTGATTTTCTCTGCTCCCACAACAGAAAGTGCCCTCCGTGCGTTCAGACGGGGGCACTTTTTTGGTGCGCCGGATGTCGCTGGGTTGCCGGCCAGCGCCTAAGAACCGCCCAACTGCTGCGGGGCACGTGCGTCCAGCCAGTCCAGGATCACGCGGGCGGTCTCGTCGCCGGCTTCGTCGTTCAGCAGCTCATGATAGCCGCCTGCCACGCTGTGCAGGGTCTTGTCTTCGCTGCCAATGGTGTCTATAAACCGCTGGCTGCCGGCTGGGTCGGTCAGGCGGTCTTCGCTGCCATGCACCACCAGGGCCGGTAGCTTCAGGCTGGGGTACAGTTTCCAGCCCTGCTGGCTGGCCTGAAGCATGCTGGCCGCCGTTAGGGCTGGTACTTTGCCCTGGTACACCTGCGGGTCGCTCTGGTAAGCGCTGACGCTGTCGGGCAGGCGGCTCAGGCCAGCGCTGTCCAGCGCCGTGACCGGCAGCGAGGGGAGTAAGCGGGCCAGCAGGGGCGCGGCGCGGCGGGCCAGGGCCGGCTCGCTTGCGCCCACCAGCAGGGCCGGGCTACTCAGCACCAGGCCACTCAGTCCACGGGGGTCGCGGGCCGCGCTAAGCGCTGTCACCAGGCCGCCCAGCGAGTGGCCCAGGGCGTACACCGGCAGTGGCTGGCGGCGCAGCTGCTCGCGCGCCATCAGGTGATCGCGGACCAGGGTTTCTACCTTGACCACGGCGCGGCGGCCCAGCGACTGGCCGTGCCCGCGCTGGTCGTAACCGTAAACATCGAACCCCAGACCGACCAGCGCCGGAATCAGGCCCTGATAGTGGGTCACGTAGCGGCCCAGATGTTCCCCGAACCCGTGGGTCAGCAAAATTGCGGCGCGGGGATTGGCGGCCTTCCAGGTGCGGCCCTCGACTGGGGCACCGGTGGCCCAGACATGGGCAGACACATTCACGTGCTTTAGCATAGCAGCGCCGTGCCCGGCGTCCTTCTGGAAGAGGCGCCGCCGCCACGCGGTCTGATAGGGTTGGGCGCATGGACTGGCTGTATGCCCTCATTTACGGGGTGGTTGAAGGAATCACCGAATTTTTGCCGATCAGTTCGACCGGTCACCTGATCGTCACCGGCCACCTGATGGGGGTGCCCTGGACCAAAGAGGTCAAGGATACCTTTGAGGTGGTGATTCAGGGTGGGGCCATCCTGGCGGTGCTGGTGTACTACTGGAAAGATTTCGTGGCGCAGGCCCGCGCGCTGGGGCAGGGCGGAGCCGCCGCGCAGGACACCAAAACCCTGTGGCTGGGTGTCCTGGTGGCCTGCTTACCAGCTGCCCTGCTGGGGCTGGCCTTCAGCGACGTGATCAAGCAGTACCTGTTTCGCCCCAGCGTGGTGGCCTGGGCCCTGATCGTGGGCGGGCTGATCATCTGGTGGCTAGAAGAACGCCGCACGCAGCCCACCGTCCACGCGATTGAGCGAATCGGGCTGAAGCGCTCGCTGATTATCGGGGCGGTGCAGTGCCTGGCGCTGCTGTGGCCTGGCTTCTCCCGCTCGGCCAGCTCAATTCTGGGCGGAATGTTGACCGGCCTGGACCGGCCCACTGCCACCAAGTTCAGCTTTTATCTGGGTATTCCGACCCTGGGCGGCGCGGCGCTGATCGACTTGCTGCGTAGCCTGGACCAGCTGACCGAGATTGGCCTGGGCACAGTGGCGCTGGGGGCCGTGACTTCGTTTGCGGTGGCTTACCTTGCCACTGGCTGGCTGCTGCGCTTCGTGGCGACCAACGACTTCAAGCCGTTTGCGGTCTACCGCATTATTGTGGGCGCCCTGATTTTGGCGCTGGTGTATACCGGCAACCTGACCAACGCGGTCTGACCGGTTCTGGCCTTAGCTGAGGCGCCGTTCACTCTCCAAGGAGCGTGCCTGATCAGCAAACGGAGGCGGCCAGCGGCATTCAGAGAACTCCCTGCCCGCGCCACTGGACTGCTAATGTCTGTCTCGGTGATCCCTGTCTGTGTGATTCCCATCTGGGAACTGTGCAGTGAATATGGGCAGAGGAGGCACAAGTGGACCGGCGGGCCGCCTGGGCTATGCTGCTCGGGTGAGTGCCCACCACCCCGCCGACCCCTGTGCTGCCCACCCTGGTGCCGCCGACTTGCCCGCTGACCGGCCCACCTTCATCCTGGGTATCGACACTTCCTGCGACGATACCGGTCTGGGGGTGGTGGCGCTGACGCCAGCAGGGCCGCAGGTGCGCTCCAACGTGGTCTGGTCGCAGACGGTTCACGCCGAGTACGGCGGGGTGATGCCCGAACTGGCAAGCCGCGAGCACGTAGAGCGCATAGATATGTTGCTGCCGCGTGCCCTGGCGGACGCTGGCATTCATCTGGGCGACCTGAATGTGGTGGCCGCCACCTCAGGGCCGGGGCTGATGGGCGCCCTGCTGGTGGGCCTGATGTACGGCAAGGGGCTGGCGCAGGCGCTGAACGTGCCTTTTTATGCGGCGCACCACCTCGAGGGCCACATCTACGCGGCGGCCAGTGAAAAAGGGCTGAGGCCGCCCTATTTGGCGCTGGTGGTTTCGGGCGGGCACACCCACCTGTTCGACGTGACCGGCGACGGTGAATACCATCTGGTCGGAGCCACCCGCGACGACGCAGCCGGAGAAGCGTTTGATAAGGTGGCGCGGCTGGCGGGCCTGGGCTATCCCGGCGGCCCAGCCATCAGCGCGGCGGCCGAGCGCGGTGACCCGCTGGCGGTGCCGTTCAAGACGCCGCTTCAGGGCCAAGCAGGCTTTGAGTTCAGCTTCAGTGGCCTGAAGACGGCTGCGTTGCTGGCCTTTCAGCGCGGCGCCCGCCCCGAGGACTTGGCCGCCAGCTTTCAGCGGGCCGCTGTGCAGGCGCTGGTGGGGACGACCGTGCGTGCGGCGCAGGCCCTGGGCCGTGAAACGGTGGTGGTGTCGGGTGGGGTGGCGGCCAACCGGGCGCTGCGGGCGGCCTTTGAGCAAACCGGCCTGCGGGTTGCCTTCCCGGCGGGGGGCCTGAACACCGACAACGGCGCCATGATTGCGCTGGCTGGAGCCGCCGCGCTGCGGGCCGGCCGACCCGCCAGCCCGCTGGACGGTGGGGCCGCCGCCTATGTTCCGCTGGCCGCGCCCGCGCAGAACCCGGGTTTTGGCACTTCGGCCCGCCGCAAGGCACGGTAAACTAGAGCAGTGCTGGTTTTTAGGCTGCTGATGATTCTGGTGGGGCTGGTGGCGGGCTACGCAGCCGGCCGCGCCCTGTCGCTGACCCAAAATGGCGGCGAGATGGCCCTGATCAATAGCGTCAGCCTGATGCTGGCCGGGGCGCTGATCGCTTTTTTGCTGTCCCCACGGCTGGAGCCGGTGCTGGGCCTTGCCTTTGGGCGCCTGAACAGCTGGTACCGCTCGCTGGCGCCCCAGACGGTTGCGGCCGCCACCTTCGGGCTGATCGTGGCCCTGCTGCTGAGCGTGCTGGTCTCCAACCTGCTGGCCGGGCTGCCCATCTATTCGTGGCCGATCAGCGTGCTGGTCACGGCGGCGCTGGGCTGGTTTTTCGTCAATTACTCGGTGCAGCACGCCGACGCCTTTGGCCTGCTTGCCAGTCAGCAGGTGCGCCGCAGCCGGGGCAGCAAGATTCTGGACACCAATGTGATTATTGATGGCCGCATCGTGGAACTGGTCAAGTCCGGGTTTCTGGAAGGAGACCTGCTGGTGCCGGGGTTCGTGCTGCGCGAGTTGCAGCTGCTGGCCGACCACACCGACCCTCAGCGCCGCACCCGGGGCAAGC
>JAUNHF010000076.1 GCA_030524065.1 Deinococcus sp. | reverse complement strand
TCGGCGTGCTGTGGGCCGGCAAAGAGCGTGAGGTGCTGGCCGACTGGCAGGAGCGTTTTGCGGCCGCCGGAATCACGCTGGTGGTGGCCGCCAGCCGCGCAGTGCAGGACCGCCTAGAAGACAAAGCCGCTTTCCTGGCCGACTGGGACGAACAGATTTTGCCGGTTCCCCGCTGGCAGGCTTTTGGCACCCCGGCCGAGTTTGAAGCGGCGTACGCGGCCTTGCCCCGCCCCGGCGTGCGGCTGTGCATCAAGCCGGCGCGGGGCATCTACGCCAGCGGCTTTCGGGTGCTGGAAGAAACGCCCGATCTGTCGGGGTTTCTCGCCGGCAGCCTGTACACCATGAGCGTAGCGGCGGCCCGCGAGATGTTCAGCGCACCGGCATTTCCGACCATGCTGCTGATGGAAGTGCTTGAAGGTGCAGAGCGCAGCGTGGACTGCGTGGCGTGGCGGGGCCGGCTGATCCGGGCGGTGGTGCGGCGCAAGTTCGGCGCCGGGCAAGTGATTGAAGACCGCCCCGACCTGGTAGAAGCGGCGCGGCAGGTGGCCGGGCGCTACCAGCTCAGCGGCATCTTCAACTTTCAGACCAAGGATCAGGCAGGCGTGGCCCACATGCTAGAGATCAACGCCCGCGCTTCGGGGGGCCTGCGCTACTCGATGGCTTCCGGGGTCAATTTCCTACGGCTGGGACTGGACGCGGCCTCGGGACGGCTGGACTGGGACGCACTGCCCGAAGTGCGCACCGGCTTTCAAGTGTTCGAGGACAAAGCCGTGCGGGTGGTGCCAGGTCTGCCGCTCCGGGAAACCGGGCGCCAGGCCCGCGCCAGCGTGACGGACGGAGGCAGCCGGTGACGGGCCACACCGTCACCCTGCCCAGCGGCGTCCTGACCCTGGACATTGAGCGCACGAGCCGCCCGCTGGACACGCTGCTGGACTACGCGGTGCGCCGCAATCCCAAGCGGGGATTTTTGTTTGTCAGCCGGGTGCTGGGCAAGCACCTGCCCATTCGGCCTGCTGTGGCCGCCGAAGTTCACCGTGAGCTGGCCGCCGCGCTACCGCCGCTGCGCCGCCCTCATTTCATCGGTCTGGCCGAAACCGCCACGGCGCTGGGCGAGGGGGTGTTCCGGGCCTGGCAGGAGTTGAGCGGGCGCCTGGAGGAGGCAACCGCTGAAGCCCCAGGCGCCGGAGAGCACACCGGCACATTCCAGCACAGCACCCGCTACGCGCTGGACCGGCCCGTACTGCTGCGCTTTGACGAACCGCACTCGCACGCGCCGGCGCACATTCTGTACGACCCTGGCGCGGCGGCGCACACTGCCCGTGAACTGGTGCTGGTTGACGACGAACTCTCTACCGGCACCACCCTGCAAAACCTGGCGGCCGCCTGGCTGGCGCAGTGTCCGGGCACCGAACGGGTGGTGATGGTCAGCCTGACCGACTGGTGCCCGCGCCACGAGGAGATTCGCGCCGCGCTGGGTGTGCCGGTAGAATTCGTGGCCCTGCTGGACGGCCGCTATGCCTTTGCCCCGGCCCCGGACTGGCAGCCGCCTCAGCTGCCGGCAGTGACCGGCACAGGCACCGACAAATCGGCGTTGCTGCCGGCAGACGGCCCACGCCTGGGCGGCGAGTGGCGGCTGGCCCCGGCACTGACACCGCAGGCGCTGGGCCTGAGCGGCGGCGGGCGAGTGCTGGTTCTGGGCCAGGGCGAGTTTCAGTATCCGGCCTTCGCGCTGGCGCGGCGGCTGGAAGCAGCGGGGCTGGACGTGCGCTGGAGCGCCACCACCCGCAGCCCCATTCTGCCGGGACTGGCCGTTCGACAGGCGCTGGAATTCACCGACAACGTGGGCGACGGCATGCCCAACTACCTCTACAACGTGGACCCGGCAGAGTACAGCCGCGTCCTGGTGACCTACGAAGGAGCCGCCCGGCCAGACGCAGCGCTGCTGGAGGCGCTGGGACCGCACGCAGAGGCGGTGCAGCTGGCATGAGTCAGATCATCGCTTTTGCCGACCTGGACGACACCGTGTTCCAGACCCTGCGCAAGCTGCCGGGAGTGAACCCAGCGGCGCTGACCCCCGCCACCGTGAATACAGCGGGTGAGGCCCATTCGTTCATGACCCCCGCGCAGGTGGCCTTGCTGGACTTGCTGACAGCGGGACAGGTCACAGTCATTCCCGTGACCGGGCGGGACGCGGCAGCGTTTGCGCGGGTGCAGCTTCCCTTTGCGTCGTGGCGGGTGCTGGACCATGGCCTGACCATTCTGGACGCGGCGGGCCGCGCCGATACCGACTGGGCGGCGCAGGTCAAGGCGGCCCTGACTCCCCTGCAAGGCGACCTGCACCGCCTGACCGAATGGCTGCGCCCGCAAGCGGAGGCCGCAGGCGGGCGGCTCACCATTCACGCCGCGCACGGAGTACCGTTTATGGCCGTGCTCAAGCATCCCGCCGCCGACGCCGCCGTGCTGGCCCGCCTGCAAGATGCCTGGACCGCCGAGCTGGCGCCCGGTCTGCCCTTACGGGTCATCGCCAACGCCAACAATGTCAGCCTGTTGCCGGCCCAGTTCGGCAAGGCGGCTGCGGTGCGGTATTTGCGCAGGACTCACTTTCCGGGCGCTGCGCTGACCCTGGGCCTGGGCGATTCCATCTCGGACCTGGAATTCATGGCCGAGTGCGATTTTGCCCTGACGCCACGGCGCGGTCAGGTGATGCGGGCGCTGCGCGGGGCGCAGTTGGAGCAGCGCTGAGCGTAGAAGGCAGCGGGCGCAGGGAAACTGGCAAGGGCAGCGTCCACACCAATCATTCGTCACGCTACACTTTGACCATGTCACACATGCAGCTCGTGCAGGAAAATCGGGGCGACGGCATCACTTTTCGGATTCACGCGCTGACCCGAGTCACCCGGTTTTCGCATGGCGCAGACGGTTCCCTGAGCGAAACCCGCGAAATGGACGGGCGCTTTACGGTCGAAGCCGAACTGAACGGCAGCGGAGTGCTGATTGAGCCTGGAGCGTTTCAGTACAGTGTCGGGCACTTGCAGGCCAGCGCCGCGCAGCAGCAGGAGGGCGGGTTTTTGCGCCGCGCCATGAACGCCGCCGGCACCGGCGAAAGCGCTTTTGCCACCCGGATGACCGGCCAGGGCAAGGTCTTTACCGAGCCTAGCCGCAAGCATTTCATCATCGCCGAGAGCACGGGCGCCGCTGGTGACGACATGATTCTGGACGACCGCGCCTTTTATATGGCGCAGGACACCATGCGGCTGGGCACCCACACGCACACCAGCTTCAGCGGCGCACTGTCGGGCAATGGCCTGCGCCAACCCAAGCTTTCGGGCCGGGGGCTGTTCGTGGTGGAATCGCCGGTGCCGGTATCCGAAGTGGAAGTGATTGAGCTGTCGGGCGGGCAGACCCTGACGGTAGACGGCGACATGATGCTGATGTACTCGGCGTCGCTCAATGTGCAGCTTCAGCCGTTGGTGCGCGGTCTGCGC
Organism: Deinococcus sp.; assembly: GCA_030524065.1. Taxonomy (GTDB): domain Bacteria; phylum Deinococcota; class Deinococci; order Deinococcales; family Deinococcaceae; genus Deinococcus. The sequence continues at coordinate 4,432 of JAUNHF010000076.1, read as the reverse complement.
AACGCAGGCCGCACGGGCGAAGGCTTGGTGTTTGTCCTGAGTGGGCAGGGCACCGTATTCCTGACCCCCACCATGCGTGGCATTTCAGGGGCCAGTCTCTAAGTGACGGCGGCAGGAGCGAACCAGGCGGCGCAGCACACCCTCCCCGCACAGGACGTCAGCGTTCTGCTGGACATCGTGTCGCCCGGCAGCCCCGGCGTGCAGCTGGTCAGCATCGAGGAAAAAGAACGGCTGATTCGCTCCGGTCAGTCCTACGGCGAGCTGCTGACCCCCGAGAGCCAACCGAGCGACCTGCAACGCGAGACGTTCGCCCGGAGCTTGCAGCGCGGCGGCCCGCGCGTAGCGGAGCTGCTGGTGAGGCTGGCAGGCACCCTTTACCATCAGTACGGGCACCGGGCGGTGCTGGTATCGCTGGCCCGCGCCGGCACGCCGGTCGGGTGCGCCCTGCGCCGGCTGGCCCGCCGCTGGGGGGTGGACTGGCCCCATTTCACCGTGTCTATCATCCGGGGCGTGGGCCTTGACCCGGTGGCGCTGGCGCAGATTCAGCGGGCCTACCCGGACCGCCCGCTGGTGTTCGTGGACGGCTGGACGGGCAAGGGCAGCATCTATGCGGCGCTCAGGGACAGCTTGCCCCAAGGGTGCCCGCCGCATCTGGCGGTCCTAAGCGACCCGGCGGGAGTCGCCACCCACGCCGCCACCTTTGAAGACCTGCTGCTGCCACATGCGGCGCTGAATGCCACCGTCTGCGGCCTGCTGAGCCGGACCCTGCTGCCCGCTGCCGAAGGAGAGCGGCACCGCGCACTGGTGGAAACTGGGCTGCGCTCCGCCGATCAGACAGAGGACTACCTGAGCGCGCTGGACACACTGACCGCAGGCCACACGTCCCCACCCGCCGCGTCGCCCACGCCGGGGACGCGCCCCATGCGCCCGTTCGGGGCCGTATGGGCGCTGGCGCAGGCCCTGGGCGTCCGTGACCCCCATCTCGTCAAGCCCAGCGTAGGCGAGGCCACCCGCGTCTTTTTGCGCCGGCAGCCAGCAGGCCTGTGGGTGCGTGACCAGCGCAGCCCCGAAGTGGCCCACCTGCTGCTGATGGCCGGGGCGGCGGGCGTCCCGGTGACTGAAGTGCCGGCCTTGCCTTATCAGGCAGCGGCGCTGATTGCCCAGGGGCACAGGGAATGAGCAGCCAGCAGTCAGAAGCGGCTTTGCTGAGGCAACCAGCTCCCGGCAACCCGGCGCTGAGCCCCTGGGCAGTGGGGGCCAGTATGTACACGCCGGCCACCCACCCGGACCTGTACGCGGTGGGTACGGGCCGCTATCCGGGGCTGACCAGCGTTATTTTCTGCACCGAAGACGCCATTCGGGAAGAAGACGTACCGCAGGCCCTCGGGCAGCTTGAGCGGGTGCTGCCGGCACTTCACGGCCAGAGCGGGCCACTGCGCTTCGTGCGGGTGCGCTCGCCGCAGGTACTCCGCGAACTCCTGACCTACGACCTGTCGTCCCTGGCCGGGCTGGTGCTTCCCAAAGTTCATGCTGGCAATCTGGGTGAATATCTGGACATCCTGAATGCCTCCCGCTGGGCTGGCCTGAGCGTGATGCCCACCCTGGAAACGCCCGAAGCTTTTAGCGCCGAGCAGATGACACGCCTGCGCGGCCTGCTGCTGGCCGAAGGGTGGGACCGCCAGATCCTGACCCTGCGGATTGGCGGCAACGACCTGATGAGCGCCCTGGGCGTGCGCCGCCGACCCGGCCAAACCCTGTACGAAGGGCCCCTGGCCGCCACCCTGGGCATGTTGGTCAGCGTATTTCAGCCCTATGGGCTGGCACTTTCCAGCCCGGTGTACGAAGTCTTTAGCGACCCTGTCACCCTGGCCCGCGAACTCCGGCAGGATCTGGACTTCGGCTTGTGCGGCAAGACCATCGTCCACCCGGCGCAGCTCCAAACCGTGCTGGCCGCATTCCGGGTCAGTGCCAGCGACTACGCCGAGGCCGAAGCCATCTTGCAGCCTGACGCTCCCGGCGTCTTTCAGATGAACGGACGTATGTGCGAGCCGGCCACGCACCGCCGCTGGGCCGCCAACATCCTGGCGCGGGCGCAGCTTTACGGCCTGGAACCTGCCCCCGCCACAGAAACCGCCTGACCGGGGCGGGCAGAGTTGTGGGGCGGCAAGAGAATTACCGCCCCACAACCTCAACATTTTCTACTCAGAGACAACTGGAATGGTAATGCGACTCTGGACAGTAGCGCGCTTGGTCCTGTTGCCATGCAGGGCATCACTGGGCGCATGACCGCCCGTTTCTGGTGCGTGTGACCGTCTCCCACCGCCTCAGTACCCCCCTGCGAAATCAGCCTACCGCTTCCGTTACCTCAACCTCGCCTTCCGGCCGGGGCCGCAGCAGCACGCGGGTGATCTTGAGGCCCTGCACCTCTTCGGCGCTCAGGTCATACCCAGGCAAGCTGACCGAGGTGCCTGCACTGGGCAGGGTGCCGTGTTCGCCCAGCAGCACACCGGCGATGGTGGTGGCTTCTTCACTCTCAATGTCAATGTCGTAATCCTCGCGCAATTCGGAGAGGGTGACTTCACCGTCCAAAAGCAGTGAGCCGTCGCTCTGCACCCTGATCCAGTCGCTGCTCAGGGGATCATCGTCCTCAATCACGTCGGTGATCAGGTCATCCATCGTGACCAGGCCCATGGTGCCGCCGTATTCATCCACCACCAGCGCGGCGTGCATGCGTTCGCGCTTGAACAGCGCCAGCAGGTCTTCCGCCGAAGCGGTGGCCGACACACTCGCCAGGCGCCTTACCAGCTGGCGCAGCGGCGGCATTTGTCCGCGCACCCGCGCCCGGATAAAGTCCTTGGCCAGCAAGATGCCCACCACCTGATCCAAGTTGCCGTCATAAACAGGGTAACGGCTGCGCGGCGAGCGCACGACCAAGTCGCTGATCTCCTGCAGGCTGGTAGTCACGTCAATCGCCTCAATGCGGGTGCGGGGCGTCATCAACTCCTCAGCGGTTCGCTCTTCCAGCGCAAAAATGTTCTGGATCAAGTCGCGTTGCCCCTCGGCCAGCTGCCCGCCTTCAGTGCTTTCCTCAGTCAGGATCGAAAGTTCCTTGGAGGTGTAAAGCGAAGCGTCGTCCCCCGGATCCTTGATGCCCAATAGATGCATCAGGCCCACCGCAATCCAGTTGAGCAGAGCGACCAAAGGCCGGAAGATGAACGAGAATACCCGCATCAGTGGGTAGATGCGCAGGCTGACCTGTTCGGGAGACTGTAGGGCCAGGGCCTTGGGAATCATCTCCCCGAACACCACGTGCATAAAGGTAATCAGGCTGAGGCTGATCACGGTGCCCACCGTATGGGCCATCCCGTAGCTCAGCCCACCTTCTTCCAGCGGGCGATAAAGCCAGCCAGCCACCTGCTGCTCGCCGTACATGCCCAGGCCAATAGAAGCAAGTGTGATTCCCAGCTGGGCCACCGCCACATAACGGTCGCGTCCCATCGGCTGGTCGAACACTTCCAGCATTCGCCGCGCCGCAGTGCTGCCACTCTCGGCCAGCGTCGCTACGCGGCTGCGGCGCGAGCCGACCAGCGAGAATTCTGCGGTGACGAACAGACCGTTCAGCACGATAAGCACCAGGATGATCAGCAGCGGGACCAAGTAGGTCAGGGCAGCACTCATGCCTGCACCTCCAGGCCGGATGCACTGCGCTCCGTACTGGGCAGATCAAAACTGACCCGGCGCACTGCACGCCGGTCCATCGCTTCTACGCGCACGACCAGATCACCGACCACAACCTGATCTTCCACAGCCGGCAGGCGGCCCAGCTCACTCCACATCAGTCCGCTCACCGTATCTACCTCATCTGTCGGCAGCTCTAGTCCATAACGGTCATTCAGCACTTCCAGCAGGACGTCACCGCGCGCCGTAATGCGGCTCCCGTTTTGGATGATCAGCTCATCTTCCTGATCGAATTCATCCTGCATTTCCCCGAAAATCTCCTCCAGCACGTCTTCCAGGGTCACAAATCCAGCCACACCACCGTATTCGTCCACCACAACGGCATTGGGCCGGCCCATCTCACTCAGTTTCCGCCATAGGTCGCCCACGGGCATGGCGTCGGCCACCACCAGGGGCGGCGTCATCACCTGCGACACCGGCACATCTGGCGCTGCTTCCGACATCTGGTACAGGCGCCGCAGCGACACCATGCCGCGCAGATCGTCCGTTGAGTCCCCCACCACCGGGAAGCGGGTGTAGGGAGTGCCGGCCAGCTCGCGCAGGGCGTCACGCACACCAAGCTCGGCCCGGACAGAAACCACCCGGATGCGGGGAGTCATGATCTCCCGCACCACGCGGTCCTCCATGTTGAAGACCCCGGCCACCATGTCACGCTCGGCGGCATCAATCAGGCCCCCGGCTGCGCTGGCCTTGA
>JAUNHF010000075.1 GCA_030524065.1 Deinococcus sp. | reverse complement strand
CGTCCGGGCTGAATTCGGTGCTGCCCTGGCCCACCAGAATCACCAGCTCGCCCCACTCTCCCACTGGGGTGGTCAGCGGCGTGTTGAGCGGCGCACGCCCGCGCAGTTCAAAGGTCAGTCGGCGGGCCGCCGGTGCCCCCTGCGGCAACTCGCGGCCAGACTCATCGGCCCACTCGGTGCGCTCAATCATCTGGCGGTGCGCGGCGGCCCACGCTTCTTCGCTCTGACCGTGCAGGGTCTGCGCCAGCACTTCCAGCACGCCCAGCAGCTCGGCGGGCGGCTCGGGGTCCACCGTCACCAGGCCTTCGCGGTGGTGGGTGACCTGATAGGTGGCCTGCAACGCTCCGCGCTCACGGGCGATAGGGTGCTGCATCAGGAATTTTAGGGCGCGTTCGCCCATGCCGGCGCTGGGCAGCGGCTCCCAGGCCCCTTCCCCGAATGCCACTTGCTGTTCACGCAGGTGCAGCGCAGTATGGCTGCCCGCGCCGCCTTCTGTGTCCAGCAGGAAAAAGCGGCTGACGGCGTCGTCATCCCGGTCTCTAAGCGAGCGTGGATCAAAGCCGGTCAGCAGCTCGCCGCTGATGCGCAGCCGCTCGGGCACGCGAATGGCTTCTACGTCATCCACACTGTTGAGAAAGTCGGCGGGGCGTCCAGCGGCCACCCAGCGGGTGCGGTAGTCGGCGGCCCAGCCACCCGGACCGGGCAGGCTTTCTCTGAGGCTCTCTTCCAGCGTGCGGGCCAGCTCACCCTGCGGGGCGCGCAGCCACTCCAGCTGCCAGCCCTCACTGTGCGGCTGAGCGATCACTTCAAAAGCATAGGCCTGTGGCATCAGGCCGAGTTGTTTGCGGCGTTTGGCTTCTCCCATATCCCTTAAGGTAGCGCGGCACAGGCAAATGCCGGCCCGCGGCCCGTTTCAAACAGCCCAAAGCTGGGAAACGTGAATTAAGGTTCATCCGCAAAAAGGTGTATCAGACGCGTTTTGTCCGCTTTGCAGTGGAGGTGTAAGAGCACGGTGAGGAGATGGATGGATTCTAAAGAGGTATTTAGGGACATTCTCTGGCCTGACAAGGCGTTCTTGCATGTCCGATACGCCCCATACCCCTTATCCCAATTTCCTCTGGAGGAAGATCTCTGATGGCAAAAATTCTACTGGTTGACGATTCCCCCGCCGATATCCGTTTTATGACCGAAGTGCTGCGTGGCATGGGCCACACGGTAGCCAGCATCAGCGACTCGGCTGGCGTAGAGCAGGCGATTGCCAGCGAGAACCCGGACTTGGTCCTGCTGGACGTGGTGATGCCCGGACGCAACGGCTATGAGGTGCTGCGCGGCATCAAGCGCGAGTTCCCGGCCCCCAACTTCAAGGTGATCTTCGTATCGTCCAAGGGCAGTGAAACCGACATCAAGTGGGGTCTGCGCCAGGGCGCGGCCGATTACATCATCAAGCCCTACACCCCGGCCGATGTGCAGGGTGTACTGAGCCGCCACATCTGAACGGCCCCGGAAAGCGGCCCCGAAGTGCGCCAAGAGCCCCGGACTGCACAACCCGAAATGCACAAAGAGAGGAGTGAACTATGGCTGAGCGTTTGCTGCTGTTTCGCTACAAGGACGAGGTTCTGGGCTTGCCGGCACGCCTGAGCCGCGAAGTGATTGAAATCGCCCAGGTTGCTCCTCTGCCCGGCGGCCGGGGCGGGCTGGCGGGGCTGGTGGTGGCCGGCGGTCAGGCCCGGCCCCTGCTGGACCTGCACCACCTGGCCGGTTTGCCCCGCCACAGTGCCCCGCTGGGCTTGGTGGCACAAATGGGCGAGGAACTGCTGGTGTTTCCCATGGATGAAGGGGTGGGCAATTTGACCGCCGAACAACCCCTGACCACCGCCGACATGATTTCTGTGCCCCAGGAAACCGGGGACTACCGCCTGGACTTCAGGGTCCGGGTCATCAACCCAGCGGCGCTGAGCAGCACGCTTCAGGCCCGCTTGGCCCCCGTGTGACCCTGCGCCCTAGCTCCTGCACCCGGCTTCCCTCCACGCCCCAGGTTTTTGCCCACGCTCTCGGTTTTGAGGAGACTCTATGACTTCCACTGGTCCTATTTTGCAGCCTGCTGCCACACCCACGCCTGTTGTTCCCCGCAAGAGAGGCAATTTCCTCTCCAACCTGCCGGTCCGCCAAAAGATCGCCGCCGCACTGGCCTACATGACCATTCCGTTCATCGGCCTGGGCATATCGCAGTTCATGGGTGCCTACACTGATTACCAGGCGGCACAAAGTAGGTTGGAAGTGGCTGCACTTTATCCGACCATGCAGGAATTGCAGAAGAATCTGCGTTACATCCGTGGTTCCGAACCGTCACAAATCGACGATAAATATGTCACCGCCATCAAAGACAACGTGAGTGCGCTGACGACCAGCGCCGCAGTCCAGAACAATGCGGAACTTCGGGAACTGGCTACCGACCTCAGCAGCACGGTTGACAAGGTACTGGGGACCGTGCAGAACAACTCGGCCACCGCTCCTGTGCTGACCAAGCAGATCAATGCGGCGCTGGATCAGGCGCTGGTCCCGATGTTTGACCATGCCGCCGAAACTGGCAATCTGTTCGGCGGCAGCAACGATGACACCCATAACGCCACCGACCTGACCCTGCTTTCCAGCATGATTCTGCCGGTCGCCCTGCCAGACAGCGGTCAGTACATCGTGCAGTCGCTGGAAGTGGTGGACCAGATCCAGGCCAGAGGTGGGGTGGCCAGCGAAGCCCAACGGGTCCAGATTGCCAATCTGCTAGAGCGCGGGGAAGAGTCCATCAGCAGCATCACCAACCGCTCCAACATCATGTTCGAGGAGTTCCCCGAACTGGCGCAGGCACTCAAGCCCAGCTACGACAAGATGCTGGCCGACATCAACCGCTCCTATGACCTGGTCCGCAGAGAAGTGCTGAGAAAGAAACGCACCAACCTCACTTCCGCGCAGGTGCTGAATGAACTGAACCCCATCTTGGAATCTCAGTACGGGGCGTTTGGACAGACCACCAAGGAGCTGGAAAGTCAGTTTGCCCAGCAGCGCGACCGCGCCAGGCAGCAGCTGATCAACCTGCTGATCGGCTCCGTTTTGGCCGCTTTTACGCTATACGTTCTGATCCGCTTGCTGGTAGGCGCCATCAACCGGCCGCTCAGCCAACTGACCGAGGGCGCTGAAGCCCTCTCGCGGGGTCAGTTCGCTAACCGCGTGCCCGTGACCACTGGCGACGAGCTGGGTACCCTGGCGATGACCCTCAACGCCGCCGCCGCGCAGCTGGAAGAAAACGAGCGCCGCGTAGAAGCCGAGCGATTGGAACAGCAACGCCTCCAGAACAACATCGGTCAGTTCCTTGACGTGACCATGGACATCGCCGAAGGTGACCTTACCAAGCGCGGCGTCGTGACCGAGGACGTCCTTGGCAACGTGGTGGACTCCATTAACCTGATGACCGAGGAGCTGGGCTACGTGCTTGGCAACGTGCAAAAAGCCTCTACCTCCGTGACCAGCGGTTCTCAGGCCATGCTGGCGACCACCTCGCAGATTCAGGAGGGTACGGCCATGACCGCCGCCGAAGCGCAGCGCGTGGCCCAGCAGGTGCAGGAGCTGACCGACTCGATCCGTCAGATGGCGGAGCAGGCGCAGGCCTCCGCCGAAGCGGCCCGCCAGGCGCTGGTCGCCTCGCAGCAGGGTCAGGAAGCCGTGACCGGCACCCTGGACGGCATGCAGAACATCCGCCGCGAGGTACAGGGGGTAGCCAAGAGCATTAAGGGCCTGGGGGACCGCTCACTGGAAATTCAGGAAATCGTGGACACCATCTCGGGCATTGCCCGCCAGACCAACTTGCTGGCACTGAACGCCACCATTGAGGCCGCCGGCGCCGGTGAAGCGGGCGGACGGTTCTCAATCGTGGCAGACGAAGTGCGCAAGCTGGCAGACAACTCGGCCGCCGCCACGGGCCGCATCGCCGGACTGATTCAGAACATTCAGGCCGAAATTCAGGACGTGGTCGTGAACGTGGAAGAGTCCACCCGCGAGGTGGAACAGGGGTACCGCGTGGCCGGCACCGCCGGTGAACGTCTGCGCCAGATCGGTGAATTGACCGAGCAGTCGGCCCAGCTGGCCGAAAACATCTCGTCCGCCACCCAGCAGCAGGTGCAGGGCATCGAGCAAATGGGCAGCGCCGTGCAGCAGATCGCCCAGATCGCCCAAGAATCCGAGCAGTCGGTGGAGCAAGGCCGCGCCGCCGCCGATCAGCTACAGCGCCTCGCCGACCAGCTCAACGCCTCGCTCTCGCGCTTCCGCCTGCCCGGCGCCTGAAGTCGCGTGCCCGAAATGAGGAGCAATACGATGACAACGACCGAGGCGAACAACCCGAGCGCGTCCGGCCTGCACAGCTCTGGCCAAAGTGCCCCCAACCCGGACAGTCTGCCCACGGCCGGGCGCCGGGGCGGGACGGGCGACCTACTCAACAATCTTTCGGTAGGCCGCAAACTGATGCTGCTCAGCGCCCTGCTGGGATTACCGCTGATTGGCGTGGGCCTCTCCCTGGGCAGCCAGTTCGCTCAGCGGGCGACCCTGGCCAAAAGTCAGTCGCAGGCCGCCGCCGCCTTCGGCCAGATGGAGAAGCTGCAGCAAAATCTGGAGTTGCTGCGCGGCATGGACGCCGCCGCCGTGCCGAAAGAGGTCCCCAGCGCTCTCAAGGAGCAGTCGGCCTGGCTGCTCACGGAAGCACGCCGGCACAACAACCCCGACATCTTGGCCCAGGCCGAGAACGTGCAGCAGAAAACGGGAGCACTGGCCGACCGCATCGCTGAGGGCGATGCCAACGAGGACGAAATCTTTATTCAGAGCAGCGACGCCCTCAGTCAGCTCACGCCACTGTTCATCACGCTGCGTGAGCAGGGCAACATGCTGGCGGTCGAGAATCGGGCCACCCGTCAGCTGGCCCTCCTCACGTCACAGGACCTGCCCCGGCTGTTTCCTGAAATCGGCAAAAATTTCGGCAACCTGATCATTCTGGCTGATGCTGCCGAAAAACGGCCCCTGACCGTGCAGCAGCGTGAACAGGCACAGGCGTATGTCACGGAGGGTCTGCGCCTGACCCAGCAGCTTGAAGAAGTGGTCAGTGCCTTCCTCGTCTCGGCGCCCGAAGCCAACAAGCAGCTGCAACCAGCCTTTGAAAAGGCCATCGCCGACACGCGCAGTGCGTTTGAGACGGCCCGCAAGGGTATGCTGGCAGGCGACAGGCCCAGCGTGGTGGGCACGGACCTGCTGCCCTTCGCCAATACCTTTCTGAACTCTCAGTACAGTGCATTCGAGCAGGCCAACGCGCAGATGAGTGACGTGTACCGCTCGCAGGCCAACGCCGCCAGCAACAGTCAGGTGCTGCTGTACCTGGCACTGGCATTGCTAGGCCTGCTTCTGGCCTTCCTGCTGCGCGCCCTGATTCGTGCCATTACCCAGCCGCTCAGACAGCTCACCTCTGCGGCCGGTCTTCTGGAGCAAAGACAGTTCGCCGCCCGCGTGCCTGTCACCACTCGCGACGAGCTGGGCACGCTGGCCGGTTCCTTCAACGCGGCCGCCGCGCAGCTCGAAGCCAACGAACGCCGCGTGGAAGCGGAGCGCCTCGAACAGGAACGCCTCCAGAACAACATCGGACAGTTCCTCGACGTCACCATGGACATCGCCGAGGGTGACCTCACCAAGCGCGGCGTGGTGACCGAAGACGTCCTTGGCAACGTGGTGGACTCCATCAACCTGATGACCGAGGAGCTGGGCTACGTGCTTGGCAACGTGCAAAAAGCCTCTACCTCCGTGACCAGCGGTTCGCGCCAGATGCTCAGCTCGGCCGAGAACATTCGGCAGGGCACGGCGCAGACCACCGAGGCCGCGCTGAACGTGGCGCAGCAGACCGCCGAGGTAAACCGCCAGATTCAGGACATGGCGCAGTTGGCCCAGGCCACCGCCGAAGCGGCCCGTCAGGCGCTGCTGGCTTCGGGTGAAGGGCAGCAGGCCGTGCAGGAAACCCTGAGCGGCATGCAGGGCATTCGCGCCACCACCCAGACCGCCGAAGAACGCATCGCCGCGCTTGCGGAGCGCTCCAAGCAGATCGGTCAGATTGTGGATACGATTTCGGGCATTGCCTCACAGACCAACCTGCTGTCGCTGCACGCTTCGATTGAGGCGGCCGGTGCAGGCGACGCCGGTGAGCGCTTTAGCGTGGTGGCCGACGAAGTGCGCCAGCTGGCCGACGAATCGGCCCAGGCCACCCGCCAGATCACCGGCCTGATCAAGGGCATTCAGACCGAGATTGCCGAAGTGGTGCGGACCATGCGCGAAAACGCCGAGCAAGTGAACCAGGGATACGCTGTGGCCGGAACCGCCGGTCAGCGCCTGGAGCAGATCGGTGAGCTGTCGCGCGAATCGGCCCGGCTGGCCGAACAGATTTCTATCTCGACCCGCGAGCAGGTGCAGAACATCGAGCAGGTGTCCTCCTCGGTGCAGGACATCGCCCAGACCGCTGAGCGCTCACAGCAGTCGGTGGAGCAGGGCCGCGCCGCCGCCGAGCAGCTTCAGCAGTTGGCCGACCAGCTGAACGCTTCACTGACGCGCTTCCGGCTGCCGAGCTGATGATGGCGGCCACCCCGGAGCTGCGGGCCACCATGAAAGGGAGTTCATGACCACTGCCAACAACGAACTGCTGCACTTTTTCTTTGAAGATGTCAGCGACACCATGGCCGGTATCGACGAGCGCCTGCACAACCTGAGGGGTGCCCAGAGCTACGAAGATGCCGAGCCCCAGATGGAAGCGCTGGGCGTGCTGACCCACCGCCTGCGCGGCACGGCCGGCCTGTACGGCTTTCCGCAGATGGCGCAGCTGGCGTCGGTGGCCGAGCGGCTGCTGATGCCCCGCCCCCGGCTGAACCCGGAGTTGCAGGGCACCTATACCGAGGTGCTGGACGGCATCGTCGGCGCCCTGCGGGGAGCCATCGGGCAGGCGCAGACCAGCGGCCGCGAAGGCAACCTGGGTCTGACGTTCGCCCAAAGCAGCGCCGCCCAAAAAATGAGCGAGCTGCTGCGGACCCAGCCGGGCGCCTTTCACCTGGCACGCGGACACCTGCGCGGCCAGGTCGAGGACCTGGAAACGGACGAGCAGGACGCGGACGCTTCGGCTGCTCAGGCGAGCCTCGCCGCCCCAACCGAAGTGCACGGCGCCGCTCAGGCAGCCAGCGACCAGCTGAGCCGGCAACTTCAGGACTTCGCCCGTGACAACGCCGAGGTTTGGGAATACTTTGCCCCCGAAGTGCAGGAACACCTTGACGCCCTTCAGCTGGGCCTGGGTGCCGCCGAGCCGGACCTAGCCGCGCTGTTTCGCTCGGCCCACACCATCAAGGGCAGCGCCTACATGGTGGGCCTGCAACCGCTGGGCGACTTTGCCCACCGCATGGAAGACCTGCTGGGCGCCGTGCGGGACGGGCGCCAGGAGCTGGAAGGCCCGGCGGCCGACACCCTGGAACTGGCCAGTGACCTGATCGCACAGATGTTGCAGGTGGCGGGCGGCCAGAGTGCCGCACTGGACGAGCCGGCTGACCGCTTGGGCACCCGCTTGCAGCTGCTGGCCGGCGGCCACGACTGGACCGAAGTGGTGGCCCGCGAAACCCAGCGCGCCGCTGCCCAGCAGACCGCGCAGGCCCCGCTCCAGCCCCGAGCCGAGGCGGCCGAGGCCCTGAGTGAGCCCCAGAGCACCCTGGAGCACGAACTGGCCGCCTTCGGCCGGGACAACGCCGAAGTGATGGAATACTTCGCCCCCGAGGTGCAGGAGCACGTTGAAGCGCTCCGGGCGCAGCTGGAACGCGGCGCCGAGGCCGACATCAACGAGCTTTTCCGCTCGGCCCACACCGTCAAAGGCAGTTCCTACATGGTG
>JAUNHF010000074.1:4363-7959 GCA_030524065.1 Deinococcus sp. | reverse complement strand
TGCAACCGCTGGGCAACTTCGCCCACCGCCTGGAAGACCTGTTTGGTGCCGTGCGTGACGGCGCTCAGCAGCTGAGTGGCCCGGTCCTGGAAACCATTGACCAAGCGGTGGACGTGCTGGCCCGCATGCTGGAATTGAGCCAGGGCGCCAGCGGCACGGTGTCTGTGGACGCTGCGCGGCTGGGAGAGCGCCTGCAACTGCTGGCCCTGGGACACACCTGGGACAGCATTGCGGAAAGCGAACAGGCCGCCGTGCCGCGCACAGAAGCAGCCCCTCAGGCCCCCAGCGCCAGCACCACGCTGCTGCCGGCGCGGACCAGCGTGCGTGTCGATACCCGCCGCCTGGAAAGCCTGATGGACCAGATCGGGGACTTGGTGGTCTCACGCGCACGGCTGGAACAGGCCCTGGGTCAGTTCGCGGCGCTGCAAGGCGCCCTGGACCAGTCGCAGGCCCGCTTCAGCCGCACGGTACGCGACTTCGAGGAACGTTACCTCAACCCCGACATGGTGACGGGCGCAGCGGCCGATACGGGCCGCGCCCCGGTGCTGGGCACCGACCTGAGCGAACAATTTGACGAACTGGAATTCGACACCTACAACGACTTGAACATTCTGGCGCGGTCCATGACCGAGCTGGCGGCCGACTTCTCCGAGGTGCGTTCGCGCTTTGAGCAGGGCCTGCGTGCCCTACAGGAAGAAAGCGAAGACCTCGGCAAGCTGACCCGCCGCCTGCGCCTGGACCTCAGCCGCACCAGCCGCGTGCCGTTTAGCGGGACTGCCAGCCGCCTGCGCCGCTGGGCACGTGAACGCGAGGACCGGCTCAGGCTGCACATTGAAGGCGAAACCACCGAGGTGGATACCGCCGTGCTGCAACAGCTGGCCGAGCCGCTGCTGCACCTGCTGAACAACGCCGCCAGCCACGGCATCGACGCGCCCGAAGTGCGCCGCGCCGCCGGCAAGCCCGAGCAGGGCCAGGTCACAGTGCGCGTGGCCGAGATGGGCAACTTCTTGGAAGTGACCGTGGAAGACGACGGCCGTGGGCTGGATCACGGCGCCATCCGCGTGCGGGCGCTGGAAAAGGGCCTGCGTTCCGCGCAGGAGCTGGAACAGATGAGTCAAGGCGACCTGGCCCGCCTGATCTTGCTGCCGGGCCTGTCCACCGCCCAGACCATCAGTGCCGAAGCCGGCCGTGGCGTGGGCATGGACGTGGTCGCCAGCACGCTGCGCCAGATGGGCGGCGACCTGCTGATCCAGACCGAACCCGGTGAGGGCACCGCCTTTACCATGCGTATCCCCACCAACCAGCGCATCACCGACCTGCTGACCTGCCGGGTGGGCAGCTCGGAAGTGGCCTTCTCGGTGAGCACCGTGCGGCTGCTGCTGGAACGCCGCGCCGGCGAACTGCTCAGCGGTGAACACGGCCCCGAACTGCTGCTGGACGGCGAACGCCTGCCGGTCATCGACCTGCGCCGCATCTGGGGCATTGACGAGCCCAGCGACAACTACAGCTTGGTGGTGCTGAACTCGGTCACCGGCGACGTGGCCGTGCGGGTCGACGCTTTCGGGGAAATCGACGAAGCGGCTGTGGGCACCCTGGGCGGCGCCCTGGCGCAGCTGGATTACCTCTCGGGCACCGCCATTTCTGCAGGTGGTCAGCCCATGCCCATCATTGACCCGGCGGGTGTGGCCCGGCTGGCACGGCGGCGTGAAGCCTGGCTGCGGCCCGGCTCGCAGGGCACCGGCGAGGCCCGTCAGGCAGCGCGCGTGCTGCTGGTGGACGACTCGCTCTCGGTCCGCAGGCTGGTCAGCCGCATGCTGGAACGCGGCGGCTACGAGGTGGTCACGGCCAACGACGGCCAAGAAGCCCTGGACCTGTTGCAACTGAACGCCCGCTTTGACCTGGTGATCTCGGACCTGGAAATGCCCCGCATGAACGGCTACGAGCTGCTTTCGGCCGTGCGTGGCCGCCCCGCCACCGCCGACCTGCCGCTGGTCGTGATGACCACCCGCGCCGGTGAAAAACACCAGCGTTTGGCATTCCAGCTGGGCGCCAACGACTACTTCAGCAAGCCGGTAGATGAAGCCCTGCTGCTGCGCCGCTTGGGCAGTATGGTGGGCAGCGCATGAAGCAAATCCTCGTGTTGATATCCGACCCGGCCCGCGCTGCACTGATCAGCTCGCTGATCGGGGCCGCCGGGGCGCACGCCCACCTCAGCGACGGGGCCCTGCCGGCCCTGACCGAGCTGGAGCGCTCCGAGGTGGACGCCGTGATCTGCAGCGAGGACGCGGGCGATATGACCGGCGAGGACTTTCGCAACATCCTGCGCTATGAGCCGGCCACCCGGCTGACGCCGGTTTATCTGCTTACCTCGCAGGCCGGGCAGCAGCACGCCGAGCCACCCAACTACGATGTGGAGCCGGGTATCAGCACGCTGGATTTGGTGCAGATGGTGCTGGACCAGATCGGCGTTGCGCCGGGGCCGGGCTTGCCCTGCGATACCTCGCCCGGCGACCTGCGCGGCCAAATGCATGAGGTCGGCCTGGCCGAGCTGATCAGCTGGGTGGCCGAGATGGAACTGAGCGGCCACTGGCTGATTGAGACCCAGGGGCGCCAGGGCTACTTGCTGATGCAGCGCGGCGACGTGACCTACGCCGAGTTCGGGGGTCACGGTGGACACGCGGCGCTGCTGGAACTGCTTGACCGGGTGGGGAACGACCCCGAGAGCCGCTTCCGCTTTTGCTCCAGCGAACTGCCGGGTGGCCCGGCGCCCCGCAACATTGAAGAACGCACCGAGCGCCTGCTGATGGAAGTGACGGTTGACCTTGATCACCGCCACGCCGAGCGCGCCGCGTCCGACTGAAGTTCTGCCCCACTTTCCCAACCCGACGATTACTAAGGAGAACCCATGAGCAATATTTTTGTGATTGACGACAGCATCAGCGTCCGCAAAGCGCTGGAGCTGTCTTTGAAAAAAGAGGGCCTGAATGTCCGCACCGCCGCCAGCGCCGAAGCTGCCCTGGAACAGCTGGACGCCGAGCCGACCGACCTGATTATCGCGGACGTGATCATGCCCGGCCTGAGTGGCTTCGAGCTGTGTCAGACCCTCAAGGCCGATGACCGTTACCGGCATATCCCGCTGCTGATCATCAGCGGCAACGTGGACGCCGAAACCCGCCAGCAGGCCCATAGCGCGGGCGCCGCCGGCGTGTTGAAAAAGCCCTTTCGTCAAGAAGAGCTGATGCCGGCCGTGCAACATGCCCTCGCCAGCGCTGCCCCAGCCGCCGAGGTCCAGCCTGAGCAGCCCGCAGAAGCCGTGACGGCACCTGCCGCCGAAGCGATGGTCAACCCCGCCGCCACCGTGGCGCGCCCCCAGGAACACGGCGGAGCTTTCAGCGCCATGGTGGACCGCGCCGCCAACACGCCGGGCGTGCTGAGCACGGCCCTGGTCGAACGCGACGGACAGGTGCTGGAACGCCGCGGCGAGCCGCTGCCAGAGAACATCGGCCAGTTCGCCCGCTTTTACATGGGCACCGCCGAATTTCTGGCCGGTCAGCTGGGCGAGCGCGGCGCCGGCCAGCTGGAGCTGGAACTGGGTG
>JAUNHF010000074.1:0-4353 GCA_030524065.1 Deinococcus sp. | reverse complement strand
GAAACACGACGAATGGGCCGAAGGCCGCCGCTACCTCGGCCTCGACGTCCTCGCCCGCTGCCGCATCACCGCGCACTGCGACACAACCGACGGCGTCAAAACCACAGAGCCCTGGACCGCCGGCCAGCTGGAGCTGGAACTGGGTGGCAAGCGCCTGACCGTGCGCGGTCTGGGCGACAAGCTGCTGGTGACCCTCAGCCGCATGTAAGACGGTCCAGTCTGGTGGCCGGCGGCCTCCTGCATCCCCATCCTCTCCCCTGCCCACCCGGCGGGGGAGGGTTCTTGTTGCCCGTCTTCATGCAGCGGCATCTTTCTTGACGATGCTGACCGACCCGCCCGATTCCAGCACCGCCCACTGCACGTCGGCCATGTCCAGCACCCCAGCCGCGCGCATGTGCTGAAACAGGATGTCGTCGGAGATGCGGGCCCGGCGCATCTGCTCTTCCAGCCGGCGGCCCTTTTCCACCAGCACCACCGGCGGGTTGTCGAAGGTGTCCTGCACTGCCGCAAAGCGGGCGCTTAAATGCGAAATCAGCCATTGCAGCCCCACCAGCGTCAGAATGCTCAGGCTGCTTTCCACAATACTCTCGCCCAGGATGGCGCTGGCGACCAGCGACCCGGCAGCCACGTTGGTCAGGAAATCGAAAGATGTGAAACTGGCAAACGTGCGCGAGCCGAAGGTGCGGGCCAGCAGCACCACATAGCCCAGCAGCAGCGTGGTAGACAGCACGGTTCGCACCACCAGCTTCACGCTCCAGCCTTCTTCGGGCGTTAGGATGTTCAGCAGCTCGGTCCAGGCGGTATCCAGCAGAGGCATACTGCCAGTCTAAAAGGGCACAGCGTGAAGCACCCTAAAAAGGAAAGCAGGAGGCAGAACCCCGCGTGGGGCGCTGCCTCCTGCTTCTCTCTGCTTAGGAATTACATATGCAGGGCGCGGCCGTCCACGGCCAGCGCCGCTTCCTTGACCACTTCGGCCAGGGTGGGGTGCGCGTGGATGGTGCGGGCCAGGTCCTCGGCGCTGCCCCCGAATTCCATAATTGCCACAACTTCGGCAATCAGTTCCGAAACGCCCGAACCAATCATGTGGACACCCAGGATCTTGTCGGTGCCGGCGTCGGCCACCACTTTCACGAAACCGCGTGGGTCGCCGTGGCCCAGGGCGCGGCCGTTGGCGCTGAAGGGGAACTGTCCAGTCTTGACACTCAGGCCCTGCTCCTTGGCGGCTTTTTCGGTCAGGCCCGCCCAAGCGATTTCAGGGCTGGTGTAAATGACCCAGGGAATGGCGCCGTAGGCCACGTGCCCAGCCTGCCCGGCCAGCATCTCAGCCAGTGCCACGCCCTCTTCCTCGGCCTTGTGGGCCAGCATGGCGCCGCCGATCACGTCACCGATGGCGTACACACCCGGCAGGTTGGTGCGGTAGTGGCTGTCCACCTTGACAAAGCCGCGCTCGTCCAGCTCCAGGCCCACGTTCTCGGCACCCAGGCCGCCGGTGTTGGGCACCCGGCCGATGCTCACGATCAGTTTGTCGAAGCGGGCCTGGATTTCCTGCTCGCCTTCCTTGTAGGTCACGGTGACGCCAGAGTCGTCTTGCTCCACGCCCGAAATGTTCACGCCAAAGTGAAAGTCCAGGCCCTGCTTCTTGAACTGCTTGAGCGCTTCTTTGCTCACGGCGTCGTCGGCGGCCATCAGGAAGCTGGGCAGGGCTTCAAGGACCGTCACTTCGGCGCCCAGGCGGCGCCACACGCTGCCCAGTTCCAGGCCGATCACGCCCGCGCCGATCACGCCCAGACGTCCGGGCACCGCTTCAAAGCTCAGGGCGCCGCTGTTTTCCACGATATGCCCACCAAAGGGAGCGATAGGCAGTTCGCGGGGGTTGGAGCCGGTCGCCACGATCACGTGCCGGGCCACCACTTCGGTGCCAGCGGCGTCCACCACCCAGCCGGCTTCATCCTGGCGCACCAGACGGCCCAGGCCGTGGAAGGACTGAATCTTGTTCTTCTTGAACAGGTAGGCGATGCCGCCCGTCAGCTTGTCCACCACGCCTTTTTTGCGGGACAGCATCTTGGACACGTCCACCGAGGCTCCTTGCACGCGGATACCGTGTTCCTCGGCCTCGGTCTGAATCATTTCAAACTTCTCGGAAGAGTCCAGCATCGCCTTGCTGGGAATGCAGCCCACGTTCAGGCAGGTGCCGCCCAGGCTGGGCTTGCCGTCACGCTCGAAAGCGTCTACACAGGCCACCTTAAAGCCCAGCTGCGCTGCGCGAATCGCTGCCACGTACCCCGCCGGGCCGCCGCCGATGACCAACACGTCATAAGAATCCATGATCGCCAGTTTAGCGCCGGCAAGCACAGCCATCCGGCCCTGTCTCCCAGACAGGGACACAGGGGGCCAGGCAGCACTGGGCAGGATGAACTGATCCAGCCGGCCTAGTGCGGCAGCCCTGCAAAATACTGTTGCAGCCCTGCCGCCACCGCCTGTGCGTAGGCCGCCTGTCCAGCCGGGTCCATCAGCAGGCGCAGGTTCTGCGGGTCGGTCAGGTAGCCAAGTTCCAGCAGCACGCTGGGCTGCGAGGTAGGCCGGGTCAGGGCGAGATTGGCGCCGGGGTGCAGCCCGTCGTCCCCGGCCTGCGGCAACGCTGAGACCAGCGCCCTTTGCAGCGTGGCCGCCAGTGGCCGGCTCTGCTCATGCGTGAAGTAACTGCCGATGCCGCGCACGGTGCGGGGGTCGCGGCCATCGGGAATGGCATTGGCGTGGAGACTGACCAGCACCTCGGCGTCCTGGGCCTCGGCCAGCAAAGGGCGGCTGTACAGCGGCACGGTGCGGTCATCCTGCCGGGTCAGCGTGACCTGCGCCCCCTGGGCACGCAGCCGCTCAGCCACTTGCAGGGCGATAGGCAGTGTCAGGCCCTTTTCGGGCACGCGCAGTGGCCCGGCGCCGCCCAGTTCGCTGCCCCCATGCCCGGCGTCCAGCACGATGCGGCGCCCCGCCAGCGGTCCAGGCCGGGGAGCGGTGCGGTAACGGAGCACCAGCACGTCACCCAGCTCGCCCGACCGGTAAAAGGCCTGATAGCCGTGCAGTGGGCGGGCCACGCCCAGGTCCAGCTGTAGCGTAGGCCCATGGACCTCTCCCTCAACATGGGGGCGCAGGTCCAGCCCGGCGGGCCCAGTCCAGGCACCACCGGGCCGCGCCCCAATCAGACTGAGACGCAGCCGGCTGCCCTCCTCGCTCAGCGTGAACGGTACGCGGGCCGAAACTGGAAATTCCAACTGCTGCCACTCGCCCAGGTCCGCCGCAGACCAGCGCGGAGAGGCCACCGCAGCCAGTGGCCGCAGCGTGCCGGCGGGCAACAGCCGCAGCGTGTCCCGGTTGGCCCACAGCAGGCGCCCGTCGGCCAAGCGTACCCGGCTCAGATCACCGCGCACACCCACCACTTCGGCACGCACGCCACTGCGCGCATACAGCACGGGCCGCCCCGCGTCGTCTTCCCAGGCAGCACGCACCGTGTTGACCCCATACCCCTGATCCGGCCCAGTAACTTCGGCGATGCGGGGGGGCGTCAGGGGCTGCACCGCCGCCGCGTTGCGGGCGGGCGCAGCCTGGCGAATCACCCGCAGTGTGGCTTCCCAGCGCTGGGCGCCCCGGCGACTGCTCAGGCGCAGCAGATTGGCACCGGGGTGCAGCGGCACCCACTCAATAAACAGGCCATCTGGCCCCACCGCCAGCGGCCGGCCGTTCAGGCGAAGGTCCGCGCCGGGGGGCACGCTGCCTTCCAGCAGCACGTTGGCATGCGTTACCCGGTGTTCATCAGGCGGATAGGCCACGAAAATCGGCGACTGCGGATGGTCCAGCGGCAGACCCACTTCCCGCGCAGAGGCCATCTGGTCTCCCACTGCCTGCACACTCTGGGCCACGGCAGACGGGACCAGCAACAGAGGCAGCACAAGCGCGGCACCCAGCAGCTGGCTGCCCCAGCGCGGCAGGCGCGGCACACGGCAGAAAAAAGCAAGGCAGTGGTGCATACAGTCCTCCAGGGTCCACCGGGACTGGGCGAAGCGGTTCAACCGCAGATCCGTGCCCGTCCAGCTGCTGCACTCTAGAGGGTCCTCATGAAGACGGGCAGGAGCCATCGGCTGGCCGCCCGCTTCCCCACTACTTGTAAACCAGAAAGTATAGAGGATTCTACGGCCGGCTTCAGGATGGATAGTTTCTAAAGCTGCAATTCACGACCCTGCCGGGCAGCGCCCCTACCTTAACGTCAGGAGTGTCTATGAACTTACAAGATCAATTCAGTAACTTTTTCTCCAACCGCGTGGTCGAACTGCTGGCCGGTGCCGTTGGTCTGAACCCTTC
>JAUNHF010000073.1 GCA_030524065.1 Deinococcus sp. | reverse complement strand
GGGGGTGTCCACGATGTTGATCTTGATGCCTTGGTACTCAACGGCCGTGTTCTTCGCCAGAATGGTGATGCCACGCTCGCGCTCAATGTCGTTGGAGTCCATGGCACGCTCGGCGATTTCTTCGCCGTGCTTGAGTTCCAGGGTCTGCTTGAGTAGCCCGTCCACCAGGGTGGTCTTGCCGTGGTCCACGTGGGCGATGATGGCGATGTTGCGGTATTCCATAGTTCTCCTCAAAGGGGGTCAAAAAGGCGCGGCGCGCGGGGGGACTCTGTGATGGCGGCGGTGGGACCCACTCTGGCCGCCCGCCGGCTGCTGTGCTGACACCAAAAAAGCCCGCCTGTTCCAGGAAGCTGGCCTCTGATGTTGGCTCAGGTCGGAAAGGCGGGCCACACAGCCTGACAGTGTATCAGACTGCCGGGCGGCGGCGGGTAAGTGGAACGTCAGCTGTGGCCTGTTCGCAGCAGCGGCGCGGCGCTTTTGCCGTGGCTACGCCAACTCTGCGCCCTTATGGCGTGGCCGTCAGCTTTTTCAGGATTTCAGGACTGGCCGAATTTGTCTTGCAGGTACTTCAGGGCCTGGGGATCAAAGTGCCCACCGTCTGCCCAGCGCTCTTCAAGGTTCTCGGTGCCGTACAGGTCCCAGGTGGCCCGCTCGGTGGCGGCCTCCCACTCGCCGGTGGGCAGGTTCTGAGCGTAGCCTTCGCGCTCCAGCACGCCGCGCAGCCAGGCCAATTCCTCGGCGCGCAGGGGCCGCGTCTCTTCAGGCCGCCCGAACAGCAATTCGTGCAGGGCCAGCAGCCGCTCCAGCTCGGCGCAGGGGTCGGCGTGGTCGTCGGCGCGCAGGTTGACCCAGTCGTCGCTGAGGCCGCCGTAGCCACGGCCTACGCCAGCGCACAGCAGCGCCGCCGATTGCCGGCCCCTGCGGTCGCCGCCCGCCCGGTCACCGGCTTGCAGCGCCGCCAGCAGGCGCCGGGGCAGCGGCTGGCCTTCTGCCGCCTGCCAGCCGGTGAGCATCGCGTGCGCCACCTCCGGCCCGGTCAGGATGTTGCCCTGAATGGCGTAGTCGGGGCCGGTGAGGCCCCCGGCCCAGGCATGGCAGCCGCTGCCGGTGTAGCTCAGGCTCTGGCCGCTGGCACTGACCAGCCCGAATTGCCGCTGGGCGTAGTCGGGGTCGCCCTCCGCAAACCGGGCGGCCACCTCTTCGGGGCTCAGGCCGGCGGCCAGCAGCTCCAGCCCACGGGGGCCAAAGGTCGGGTTGGCATAACTCTGGGTGGCAACGGCGCCCACCTGAGCGCGGACGTAGGGCACCACCGCGCCCACCGCCAAAAACTTGCTGGCGACGGCCACGCCCAGGTCGCCGGTCTGTGAGTCACGGCCCACGATAGAAAAAGTCATTGTCTTGCCTCCTGTGCAGAGTGAGGGTTCAGGTGCGGCTGAACTGGTAGCCCTTGGGCACCACCACCACGCCGCCTTCGCTGACCGTAAAGCCACGGGCGCGGTCTTCTTCGTGGTCGTAGCCGATTCGCATGTTGGGAGGAATGCACACCTCTTTGTCCACAATCACGCGCCTGAGCTGAGCGCCCCGGCCCACTTCCACCCCATCAAACAGCACGCACTGCTCGACCAGCGAGTAGGAGTTGACCCGCACGTCACGGCTCAGCACCGAGTCGCGCACCGTGCCGCCCGAAATGATCACGCCCCCGGCCAGGATGGTATTGAAGGCCTGACCTTTGCGGCCTTCGGACTCGTGCACGAACTTGGCCGGTGGGCTGAATTCGCTGCTGGTCCGCAGCGGCCATTTGGGGTTGTACAGCCCGAAATCTGGCTTGACCGACACCAGGTCCATGCTCGCTTCAAAGTAGGCGTCAATGGTGCCCACGTCGCGCCAGTAGGTGTTGGGGAGCTCCTGACCGGGAATGGGATTTTGGTGAAAGTCGTAGGCCTGCACGTGGTAGTCGCTGCGCAGCGCGTGCGGAATCACGTCCTGCCCGAAGTCGAAGCCCTGGTCGGTGTCGTTGATCGAAGTGTCCAGCAGTTCCATCAACGCCTTGCGGCTGAAAATGTAGTTGCCCATGCTGGTCAGTGCCATTTCGGGGTTTTCGGGCATGCCAGGAGGGTCGGCGGGCTTTTCCATAAATTCCTGAATGCGCCCGGCGTCGTCCACGCCTATGACCCCAAAGCGGTGCGCTTCGCTGCGTGGCATCGGGTAGGCGGCAATCGAGATGTCGGCTTTGGACTCAATGTGCTTTTGCAGCATGTCTTCCAGGTTCATCTTGTAGATGTGGTCGCCGCTCAGAATCGCCACATAGTCGGCGTCAAAGTCGCGGACCAGGTTCAGGTTCTGATACACAGCGTCGGCGGTGCCCCGGTACCACGCGGCGCCCAGCTCCTCGTACAGGGTCATCTGCGCGGGAACCACCGTGATGAAGTAGTCGGGCAAGAAGGTGCCGAAGCGCCAGCCGCGAGAAATATGCTCGGTCAGGCTCTGGGCCTTGTACTGCGTAAGCACGTACACCGAGAAGATGCCTGAGTTGATCAGGTTGTTGATCGCAAAATCAATGATGCGGTATTTGCTGGCAAACGGCACCGAGGGCTTGGAGCGCAGCGAGGTGAGTGGGGCCAGGCGCGAGCCCTGCCCGCCAGCCAGAATCATTCCGAGTACACGTGGTTTCATATCCTAGAGACATCCTTTCGCCGGCTCAGTGGGGTGCTTGCCGGTCTACGGTGGTCTGTGGGTGGCCCCCTGGGGGACCATCGCTTCGCTGCTTTACCGTGCTGTGTCTGGTTTCAGTCTAGCGCTGCTTGGGCGCCGGGCCACGTAAAAGAAGCCACTTTCATGTATCTCAGGGTTCGCCGTGCCGCTGACGGGCGCACGGCACACAAGTGCCCGCTCAGCGGTCAGCCGTCCAGCCAGCGGCGCAGAGCCAGCTCGGCTTCTGGCGGGGGGAGCAGCTCGGCGCCCAGCTGCGTGCGGATAAAGGTGCGTTGCCGCTTGGCGTAGCGCCGGGTGGCCTGCGCAATCTGCTGCGCGGCCTCCTCCAAACTCAGCTTGCCCTGCTCGGCGGCCAGCGCCTCACGGTAGCCCAGGGCCTGCCAGGCGGTCGGCAGGGGCTGCGTGCCAGGCGGCACCTGCCCTGCCAGCCACTGCGCTTCTTCGGGCCAGCCGGCATGCAGCAACTCATGGGTGCGCTGCTCGATGCGGCGTTCCAGCTCTGGCAGCGGCGGGCTAAAGGCAAAGACCTGCGCGGCGAAGCGTGGCGCCCGCCAGCCGAAATCGGCCGGAAAACGCCCGGTGCGGCGGTACACTTCCAGCGCCCGCACAGCCCGGCGTGGGTTGCGCTCCATGCGCGGCAGCTGGTCTGGTCGAACCCGGCCTATCTCGTCCAGCAGGGCATCCAGGCCCCGCTCTGCCAGCTCGGCTTCTATCTCGGCGCGCACGGCGGGGTCGGCGGCGGGCGCCAGCGGCAGGCCGTGGGTGAGCGCCCTGAGATAAAAGCCGGTGCCGCCCACCACCAGCGGGCGGCCGCCCCGCGCCAGAATCTCGGCGGCGGCCGCTTCGGCGCCCGTCACCCAGCGGGCCACGTCGT
Source organism: Deinococcus sp. (assembly GCA_030524065.1). Taxonomy (GTDB): domain Bacteria; phylum Deinococcota; class Deinococci; order Deinococcales; family Deinococcaceae; genus Deinococcus. Next base: position 4,374 of record JAUNHF010000073.1, on the reverse strand, counting down.
AGGGTTCGGTGACGGCTGCAACGTCTATCAGGTGATGCGGCACCTGCGCGCGCTCCGCCCGGCTGGGCTTGGCCGTGCCGATATCCAGCCCCCGGTACACCGTAAAGGCGTCGGCGCTGATGATTTCCAGGGCGTATTCCTGCGCCAGTGCCAGCGCCAGCGCCGATTTGCCCGCAGCGGTAGGGGCCGTCAGGATAGGCAGGGTGGGCGCGGCAGGTATCACGCCCCAGTGTACCGGGCCACTGGCAGCGCGGCGAAGATGCGCTAGCGTAACCCCATGAACGAACCGACCCTGGCGAGGTTGCAGCAGCTGATGACCGTGCGCGAAGAAGCCGAGGGCCTGCTGGGGCAGGGTGAGGCCCGCGGCTTTGTCCCGGCGGCCGACTGGCTGGACAGCGGCTCGCACCTGACCCTGCTGCTGGACGTGCCAGCTGTAGAAGCCGGAAGCCTGGAGATGGAAGAGGACGGCGACCGCCTGACCGTGGCGGGGGCGCGCACCAGGTTGCCGCCGGGCGCGGGCCGCTTGCTGCTGTCCGAGCGGCGGGGCGGCGCATTCTCGCGTACGCTGGTGTTTCCCGAAGCCGTGGTGCCCGGCAGCGGCGAAGCCAGCCTGGAAGCGGGCGTGCTGCGGGTGTGCTTTACCAAGCTTCACCCCACCATTGACGCGGCCTACCGTGAGCTTGGCACAGGCGAGCAGGCGCAGCAGGGCGGGCCGGAACAAGGAGAACAGCAATGAATGAAGACATCCGCGGCCCCCGCGAGTACGGCGAGCAAGAGAGCATGGACCTACAGGACTTTTTGAAGATTGCCGGTCTGGTCGAAACGGGCGGCGAGGCCAAATTCCGCATTCAGGGCGGCGAGGTGCGCCTCAACGGTGAGGTGGAAACCCGCCGTCGCCGCAAGGTGAAGCGCGGCGACATGGTGGAAATTTACGGCGAACGCGTGGAGGTGAAATGGTGAGCGAGGCTCTCCGGTGAGCGGAGCCCAGGCCTACGCTGCGGAGTTGCAGGCTTGGCGCGAGGCACGCGAGCGGGCCTTCCGTGAGGGGCGCGGGCCACTGCGGGGCGCGGCGCTGGAAAGTTTTGGCGGCCTGAGTCACTACGCGCCCGACCCCGCTTGGGCCTGGACCCTGCCGGTCCTGCGCCTGGGCCACTTTCCGGCCGAGGTGGCGTTTCCAGCCACAGGCGGCGGCGTGAAGTGGTGGGGGGCTTTTGGGCAGGTCACGCCTGAACTGCCGCAGGCCGGGGCAGTCACGCTGACCCTCTACACGCCGCTGGGTGAGGAGCGTCCCTTGCAGGCGTTCCTTCCTTTTCGTGACGCCACCAGTGGGCAGGAAACCTACGGCCTGGGCCGCTACCTGGACGTGCCGCTGACCTGGGCGGGTGAGAGCGTGACCGCGCAGCTGGACTTTAACCGGGCCTACCACCCCAGCTGCGCTTACGGCGAGGGCTTCAGCTGCCCGCTGCCGCCGTCAGAGCACTGGTTGAGCGCGGCGGTGCGGGTGGGCGAACGCTTGCCCTAGGGCCGGGCTCAGTGCGCGGCCACCGCGTAATAAAACTCCGTGACTCCCTGCGCCCGCAGCGCCTCGCGGCAGGCCAGCAGGGTGTTGCCGGTGGTCAGCACGTCGTCGACCAGCAAAATGGCCCCTTCCGAGAGCTGCGAAGCGTCGGCGCTGAAGGCTCCGGCCACGTTCTGCCGGCGCTCCTCACCGCGCAGCTTGGCCTGTTGCTGGGTGCGGCGCTCACGGCGCAGGGCAGCGGGGGCGTAAGGCACGTCCAGCGCGTCAGCCAGGGCGGCGGCCAGCAGGCCCGCCTGATTAAATCCGCGCTCTCGCTCGCGGGATGGGTGCAGCGGCACCGGCACCACGCCGACCACCGGCCAGTCTGTGGGCACCGCCGAGGCCAGCGCTGGCCCCAGCACCCCGGCCACCTCCCGCGCCTGGGCGTATTTCAGTGCTCGCACCGCCCGCCGCACCGGCCCCTGATAACGGCCCAGGCTGACCAGATGCGGCTCGGTACCGGGCGACAGAGACGAATGCCGCTCCAGCTGTGGCCGCAGCGCGGCGCGGCAGTGCCTGCACAGGCCCGGCTCGGTGCCCAGCTGTCCGCCGCAGCCGGGGCAGGCGCGGGGCAGGGTCAACCGCAGCCACCCGGCCAGGGTTCGCTGCCAGTCTGGAAAGTCAGGCATGGCTCTAGCGTAGCCTGTAGCCCATGCGTCTGCACCTGATTACGGTAGGAGAGCCCCGGCTGAGGTATGCCCAGCTGGGCTGGGACGAGTACGAAAAGAGGCTGCGCCGCTACCACAAAGTTCAGGTCGCGCGGGTCAGCGGCAAGACCCAGCAGGCCGAAAGCGAGGCAGTCCTCCGGGCGGCGGGCCGGGCTCCGCTGGTGCTGCTGGACCCACGCGGCACCGAGTTCAGCTCCGAGGGCCTCAGCGGGTGGCTGGACGCCCAGGCGGTAGGTGGCACCGGCGAACTGGCCTTTGCCATTGGCGGGCCGGACGGCCACACAGACGCCCTCCGCGCCCAGGCCGCCCGGCTGTGGAGCTTTGGGGAGCTGACCCTGCCGCACGACCTGGCGATGGTGGTGCTGCTGGAAGCGCTGTACCGCGCCAGCACCATCAGCGCGGGGGAGCCGTACCACCGGGGCTAAGGGCGTCTCCCACTTTCGCCACCTTGCTTTTCCTTCAGTACTGCGCGGCGTAGGCCCGCGCCGCCGCCACCCGCTCCTGAATCTCCGGCAGGGTGTCACCGCCAAACTTTTCCAGCACGGCCTCGGCCAGCACCCAGCCGATGACGCACTGCAAGATGACCCCGGCGGCAGGCACGGCGGTGGTGTCGCTGCGCTCGCGGGCGGCGTCGCTGGCCTCGTGGGTCACCACGTTCACGGTAGGCAGCGGCTTCATCAGGGTGGCAATCGGTTTCATGGCAACCCGCACGATCAACTCTTCGCCGTTGGTCATGCCGCCTTCCAGCCCGCCTGCGCCGTTGGTTTCGCGGCGGTAGCCCCGCTCGGCGTCCAGGTACAGGGCGTCGTGTACGCCGCTGCCGGGGCGGCTGGCATTCTCAAAGGCGCGGCCAATCTCCACGCCTTTCATGGCCTGCACGCTCATCACGGCGCCGGCTATGCGCCCGTCCAGCTTGCGGTCCCAGTGGGCAAAGCTGCCCAGGCCCACCGGCAACCCCCGGAAGCGCACTTCCAGAATGCCGCCCAGCGTGTCGCCGCTCTGCTTGGCCTGGTCAATCTGCTCCCGCATCTGCGCGGCTGCCGCTTCGTCCCAGGTGCGCAGGTCGCTCTCCTCAATGGCCGCCAGGTGATCCCAGCTGAAGGGCGATTCCACCTCCACCGAGGCCAGCCGCCGCACGAAGTTGGTCCCCTCAATGCCCAGTTCGCTCAGCAGCTTGAGGGCGATGCTTCCCACCGCCACCCGCGCCGCCGTCTCACGCGCAGACGCCCGCTCCAGCACGTCGCGCAGGTCCTTGTGGCGGTATTTGATGCCGCCGGTCAGGTCGGCGTGGCCGGGCCGGGCGTCGGTGAGGGCTTTTTTGCGCGGCCAGTTGCCCGCCTCCGGGTCCATGATTTCGGTCCAGTTGCGGTGGTCGCGGTTCTCAATATCCAGCGTGACCGGCGCCCCGGTGGTCACGCCGCCGCGCACGCCGCTCATCAGCTGCACTTCGTCGGTTTCGATGACCATGCGCCGGCCCCGGCCATAGCCACCCTGGCGTTTTCTCAGCCAGGGGTCAATGTCGGCCTTGCCCAGCGGCAGCTGTGAGGGCAGGCCCTCAATGATGGCGGTGAGGCGCGGCCCGTGAGATTCTCCGGCGGTCAGATAGCGCATAGCGCACTGTAACGCACCAGATATGCAGCGTACCGAATATGCCAAAGCCCCCAGCCGGGGGCCGGGGGCGTGCGGCAAAAGAGAACGGCTTTACTCGATGATGTCGCCAGTGATCACAAACAGCATCTGGGTAGAGTCGCGGCTGGTGGACTGGTTGCCAGCCAGGGCGCCGACGCCCGGAATCATAGACAAGAAGGGCAACCCTGCTTTGCTGGAGCTTTCGGTGGTGCCCATCAGGCCCGACAGCAGTACCGTTTGGCCCGACTTGAAGGAGATGCGGGTTTGCGCTTCCGAGTTGGTAAAGCGCAGGAGGTAAGGCAGGGCACCCGGAGTAATGGCATCCTCGTTTACGAGGTCGTTGACCTGACCGCGCACCCGCAGAGTGATGGTGCCGTCGGGAGCCACGGTGGGTTCAAAGAAGTCGAGGATCACGCCATAGTCAATGACTTTCTCGATGCTGCCGCCTTCGCCGTCGGGAATGTTCAGCTCCAGCTTGCCACCCGATTTGATTGTGGCTGCGGCGCCGTCTGAAGCGTT
>JAUNHF010000072.1:1352-7980 GCA_030524065.1 Deinococcus sp. | reverse complement strand
ATGACTTATACCACTTTGAAAAGCCGCTCCCCATCTCTGGAAAGCGGCCCTCAGTTTTTAGTTGGGCTAGCTCAGCCCTTGAACTCGCGGTCACTGAAGTCGCGGCCTCCGCTGCGGCCTGTGCTGCGCGAAGCACTGCGGTCGTTGCCGAAGCGGTCGGTACGTTCGCTGCGGCCACCGCCTGTGCCGCCACGGCTCTCGAACCGTCCGCCGCCGCGCGAGCCGCCACGGTCGCCGGAGGAGCGGCCACCACTGCGGCTGCTGCCGCCACGGCCACTGCGGAAATCGCCTTCGTTCTCGAAACGGCGGCCTCCACGGTCCCCGAAGGAGCGGCCACCGTCGCGGCGCTCGCGGGTGGGCTGCTCAAACAGTTCGGGCAGTTCCTGCGCAACTTCTACGCCGATTTCGCCGTCCAGCGGGCTGGCTTTCATTAGGGCTTCTACGTACTGGCTGGGCACATCGGCCACGGCACCGCCGCGCCACTGGCGCACTTTGCCCAGCTTGCGGCTGTCCACATCGCTGTGGCGGGCCAGCAGGGCCACGGTGCGGGCAATGCTCAAGCGGTCACCGTGCAGAATCAGGGTGGTCTGGCCTTCTTCGCCGCTCAGCAGGCTGGACGGAGCCTGAGGCTCGGTCACGCCGCTGATCTTGGCGAGGGCGCGGGCCAGGGCTTCGGCACCCATCTCTTCAAGCAGCGCCTCGGCCTGATCCATGAAGGCGGCAGCGGCCTGGGCGTCCACACGGCGCAGCATTTCGGAGCTGGCGTGGGCACTGGCTTCCTGCACTTCGCGGGGCGTAGGCAGCGGGCGCTCAGTAAAGCGCACTCCGGTTACACGCTCCAGCCCGTTGCTGTCGCGCTGTTCCCGGTCCCCGGACATGATGCTGGCGGTACCGGCGCGGCCAGCGCGGCCCGTGCGGCCCGAGCGGTGAACGTAGCTCTCAGGATCCTGCGGCAGGTGGTACTGCACCACCAAGTCCACCTCGGGAATGTCCAGACCACGGGCAGCCACATCGGTCGCCACCAGGATAGAAGTGCGGCCCGAGCGGAACGAGCCCAGGGCACGTTCACGCTGGTTTTGCGCCAGGTCACCGTGCAGGGCTTCTGCCTCAAATCCACGGTGAATCAGTTCCAGTGCCAGCTCGTCGGTTTCACGCTTGGTGCGGGTAAAGACGATCGCCTTTTCAGGGTTATACACGGTCAGCAGGTCGGCCAGCACGCGGGTGCGGCTGCGGCCCACACGCACCTTGAGGTGCTCCACGGTCTGGGCAGCCTGGCTCTTGCCTTCGCCCACCATGTCCACCACCAGCGGGTCGTTGAGGTACTTGTTGGAAATCCGGCGGATTTCGGGGGTCAGCGTGGCGCTGAACAGCAGAGTCTGACGGCCCTGTGGGGTGGTTTTGAGGATGGTTTCAATGGCGTCGGCAAAGCCCACGCTCAGCATCTCGTCGGCTTCGTCCAGCACGGCGTATTTCACATCGCGCAGGTCCAAGTTGCCCCGCTCCAGGTGGTCAATCAGGCGGCCAGGGGTACCCACCACCACGTCCACGCCACGGCGCAGTGCGGTTTCCTGGGGACCATAAGCGGCGCCGCCGTACACGGTCAGCACGGTCAGTTCACGGCCCGTCTGCTCGAATTCGGCCGCCACTTGGCGGGCCAATTCACGGGTCGGAGCCACCACGATGGCGCGGGGCAAGCGGCTGCGTTCACGGCTGGGCTCCAGGCCCTGAATGATAGGCAGCGCAAAAGCCAGGGTCTTGCCGGTGCCGGTGCGGGCACGGCCAATCAGGTCACGGCCCTGCAAAGTGTGCGGCAGGCTCTCGGCCTGAATGGGAGAAGCCTCAGTGATGCCGCGCTCAGCCAGACGCGCCGCCAAAGCGGGCGCGATTAGTTCGTTGAAATTCATTGTTGGTCCTTTCGTGGGAACATGCACCCCGAGGACAGCAAATAACCCGATGTCGTTTGCCTGCCGTAACCCGCTGTGGGGCCGCCTTACTTCTTTTGGCCGTCTTTGCAGGTCTTTTCCCGTGGGGGGACACCTTCCTCTGGAGGGGCCCGGGGGCCGTCAAATCTCCAGGTCAAGGGAGGTAGTGTAACACGTTTCTCAGACGGTAGCTAGCCCGCGCAGGCGCAGCCAACTCCGCGCCACTCCAGGGCCCTTTGGCAGGCCCTCTGGCCCTGGACATGGCCTCCTCGGTCCGGCGAAAAGCCCGTGCTAGATTGACTGTGCGTTTTCCCGGCGCCCTTTAGCTGAAACCTGCCTGGCAGGGTCAGAACTCTATGCACACAGTGCTGTGCCACGATTTCTGCGCCACGCCGCGCAGCTTTCGCTGATGGGAGGGGGAGCCGGACCTGGAGGTTTTGCGTGAAATTTTTTGTGATCGGCGACGTGAACGTTGACCATATCTACCATCTGGACCAGCTGCCAAAGCCGGGCGAGGAAGTTCATCCGCTGCGGGCGGTCATGCAGCCCGGCGGATCAGGCGGCACCATTGCCGTGACCCTGGCGCGGCTGGGCCACAGCGTCACCCTGGCGACCAGCGTGGGCAACGATCCTTTTGCCGAGTACGCCCTGAGCCAGGTGCGGGCCAGCGGCGTGCTGGAAAGTGCGGTTCAGACCGCCGCCGAAGAAGCCACCAGCACCATCACGGTGATGCAGACAGCAGACGGCCAGCGCACCATGATCAGTTCCGGTGGGGCCAACCGCTGCCTGAGCGCCGCCAAACTCAAGAAAAAGGACATTGAGAGTGCTGACGCCCTGATCATCAGTGCCTATAGCCTGGTCGAAGGCGAGCAGCGCGAATACGCCCTCAAGGCCGCCGAGTACGCCAAAAAAGCCAAGAAGCCAGTGCCCCTGTTTATTGACCTGGGCACCGGCGCCGTGAACAAGGCCGGCCAGGGCCTGATTGACGACGTGATCCAGGCCGATTATCTCAGCCTGAATCAGCACGAGATTCTGGCGCTGACCGGCACCTCTTCGATCAGCTCGGCGCTGGCGACCCTGGCAGATGAGGGCATGGAGCATGTGGCCGTCAAGGTCGGGGCGATGGGCTGCATTGTCTGGACACCCCGCGAAACCGAGCTGGTTGACGCCGTGCTGCCACAGGACGAAGAAGCCCTGGACAGCACCGGCGCGGGTGACACCTTCACCGCCGTCTTCGCCCACGCCGTGATGAGCGGTCAGCCGCTGAAGGCCGCCGCCCGGATGGCGAATGCCGCTGGGGGCCTGGCCGCCACCCGGCTGGGCGCGCAGGTGCGTCAGATTACCCTTGAAGACCTGGCGTCTTACGCTGACCAACCCGCCAGTTAATTTCACAGTTGGTTTCAGAAGTGATCTGCAAGGGGCCGTGGGGAGAGGAGGCTATTCCCACGGCCCTGGGCCTATGGCACAGAAGTCAGCGCTTCAGCAGGCGAGGCACCGCAGCAACTTAGAGCGTCGCTTGGCGCGCACATGTCTATCTATGTTGGACAAAAACTTGCCTATATGGCAATTTTATCTTGGAAGATCCTGGAACGTGACTTCTGTCATAAGGGTGTCATACTTTTACTCTATGTTGAGTACGAGCGGTGAAGCCACCCTCATTCTTACCTCCAAGGCCGCGCACCTTCCCCCCCCTGAGCGCGGCCTTGTTTTTTTGTCTTGAGGGTCCCAGAGGTTTTTGGGTTTTTTCCGTCCTGACCAAATCCGGCGCCCACCAGCGAACACAAGGAATGTTCAACCTGCTCCTGCGGTCCGCCCCTGCGGAGGCAGGTTAAAATCTGGGCTATGTTGCCGCCAATTGTCAGCCAGATTATGGATAACTTCAACTTCGACGTAGACCCCGAGCTGAGCCGGGAGCAGAACGCCGAGGAAGTTATCAAGAGCGCCGCGCTGCTGTCGGGTGCCGTCTCCATTGAGCCGCTGCCGTTTGCAGATATGCTGATCCTTACACCCCTGCAGGCCAAAATGGTGCTGCACATCGGCAAAATCTACGGGTTTGACATCACGCCTGAGCGCTCCGCCGAGATTGCCCGTGAGCTGGGGGTGACCGTGGCCTACGGCATGGCCGCCCGGCAGTTTATGCGCGGTGTCGCCAAGATTGCCCTCCCGGTGGTGGGCGGTGTGGTCACAGCGCCGCTGGTGTACGGCTGGACCTTTGCCCTGGGCCGCATGGCGCAGACCTACTTTGAGCGCAAAGTGCAGGGCCTGCCGTTCCAGAAGGCGGAGCAGGTGCAGGTGGTGCAGGAAGCCAAGCAGCAAAGCCGCCGAGTGCTGCCCAGCAGCCAGGACTTCAGCGACCTGGCAGAAGAACTGCGCCGCCGCGCCAAGGAGCGTGAGCAGAGCGGCAAAAACAGCTCCCAGAATAGCCAGGAACAGGACGGCCAGGGCCACTAAAGTCACCGCATACAGCCAACCAAGCTGAAAGACCGGGCCTGCGCCACTGCAGCGAGGGGCCCGGTTCTACATAGCCTGCTCAGCTGACGCCCGCTTCAGCAGCTGAGCAGGCGGGCACTGCGGTACTTGACCGAGGATACGTCCTTGCGTTTGCTCCAGGTTTCCTCGAAGGGAACGTAGTTCAGCTGGTGGGCCACTTCGCCCACCATCTCCCCGCTGCGGCCCATCAGCAGGGCCTCGGTCGCCGCCTGCCCCAGCACCGAGGCCAGCACCCGGTCATGCGCAACTGGGGTGCCACCACGCTGAATGTGGCCCAGGATGGTCACGCGGGTCTCCTCGCCGGTGCTTTCGGTAATAGCGCGGGCCACGCTCTCGGCGCCGCCTGGAAACCCTTCAGCCACAATCACGATAGAGCTGGACTTGCCGCGCTCCTGGCTCTGGCGCACCATCTCGGCCACCTCGGAAGCAGGCTTGGGCCGCTCCGGCACCAGCACCTCTTCGGCGCCGCCGGCCAGGGCCACTTCTACGGCGATGTGACCGGCATGACGGCCCATCACCTCAATCACGAAGATGCGCTCGTGGCTGGCCCCGGTGTCACGCAGTTTGTCTACTGCGTCCAGCGCCGTTTCGACCGCTGTGTGGTATCCGATGGTGTAATCGGTTCCGTACAGATCGTTGTCGATGGTGCCCGGCACGCCCATCACGCGGACGCCGTGCTCCTGGGCCAGCAGGTGGGCCCCGTGAAAGGAACCGTCGCCGCCGATCACCACCAGGCCGTCCACATCCCAGTGGCGCAGATGGGCGGCGCCCTGCGCCCGGCCCTCTGGGGTGAGCCACGCCTTGCTGCGGGCGGTCAGCAGTTTGGTGCCGCCCCGCTGGATGATGTTTGCCACGTCCCGTGGGCCCAGTAGGTCCATATCGCCGTCATGCAGGCCGTTAAAGCCACGGCGAATACCGACCACCTCTACCCCATAAAAAGAAGCGGTCCGCACCACTGCGCGCACAGCGGCATTCATACCGGGCGCATCTCCCCCGCTGGTCAGCACGCCGATACGGTGCAGGCCAGCGCGGTTCTCTACTTGATGGCTCTGAACACTCTCGGGCGTCTGGTCGGACGTCTGTTCTGGCTTCGTCATGCCTGACAGCTTACGGGAATAGGGACACCCGCAAAACGGGGAACGCTGACGGGAGCTACGAGAGAAGCCCGCCCTCAGCGCTGCCTGAGCGCCAGTGCGTAGGCTTCGTTCTTGCTCAGGCCCCGCTCCATCAGCGCCGCACGCAGGTCGCGGGTGCTGAGCCCCTGCGCAGCCAGCTCGGCCGCCAGGGCTTCCCAGTCGGGGCCGCTGTCCTCCGTCTCGGCTTCCGTGCGGCCGCCCACCACCACCACGATCTCACCGCGCACACCTTCGGCAAAAGACTCGGCCAGCTCGCCCAGCGGGCCGCGCCGGGTTTCTTCGTAGCGCTTGCTCAGTTCGCGGCTCACACTGGCGGGACGCTCCGGCGTGCAGGCGCCGGCCAGATCCATCAGCGTGGCGTGGAGACGGTGGGGGCTTTCGTACAGCACCGTCGGCTCGGGCCGCGTGGCGATGGTGTGCAGGCGTTCGCGGCGCTCCCGGCCCGAACGGGGCAAAAACCCCTCAAAGGCGAAGCGGGCGATGGGCAGCCCCGACAGCACCAGCGCCGGCACAAAGGCGGTGGCACCGGGCAAGACCTCGGCAGGAATATCACGCGCCAGCGCCTCGCGCAGCAACTCGGCGCCAGGGTCCGAAATGCCGGGCGTGCCGGCGTCGCTTACATAGGCCAGGCGGGGATACTGCTGCAACACCTGAGGCGCCCGGTACATGGTATGGGCGTCCAGCCGCACCAGTGGGCGCCGCAGGCCCAGATGCTGCAGCAGCGCTCCAGTGCGGCGGGTATCCTCGCAGGCCACAGCGTCGGCGCTGCGGAGAACCTCCACCGCCCGGTAAGTGATGTCACCCAGGTTGCCGACCGGGGTGGGCAGCAGCCAGAGACGCGGCTCTCCGCCGCTGGCCGCGCCAAGCGGGGGAACGGCGGCCTCCTGGCCGTCAGCTTCCCACGCTTCAGCCTCCCAGCCGTCAACCGTCTGGTCGGCAGGCTCTGTCAGCTCGTTTGCTGCCTGTGTGGATTGGTTTTCTGGCCGCTCATTTTCTGGTGGCCCGTTCTCCGCCCACTGGGGCTGCACTGTCTGGTCTTTTATCCGCAAGTCACTCGCATCCTTAGCTCCGTTGTCTCCA
>JAUNHF010000072.1:0-1342 GCA_030524065.1 Deinococcus sp. | reverse complement strand
ATTTCCGGCACTCCTCATGTCTGGCACTCCTCTTTTCAGCCATGTTCCGGGCCTTTGCGGCGCAGGCGCAGCCGGCCCAGGCCGGTCACCGGCCCCAGCGAAACGCGAATGCGTTTGCCCAGGCGCAGCCAGTGCAGCAGCGACGCCAGCAGCAGTTCGGGCTCGCCCACCGTCACGGTCACTTCGGTGCCTTCGGGCAGCTCGCCGCCCAGCAGTTCCACCTTGCCATCTTTTACTACACCCCGGTATGCCCTCATGCTTTTCCTCCTGCGGCCTGCTGGGGCTGCTCCGCCGCTTCCGACTGCAGCAACTGGCGGCCTTGCTCTGCTTTTTGCTCTTTTTGTGCTGCCTGGAGCTCACGCACCGGCGGCCGGGCCGGCGCCTTGCGCTTGAAACGCCAGCGGTCAGCGGACGACATCGCTTCACGCAGCATCAGGATTTCGGCGTCCCGCGCCCCACCCAGCCGGGCATACCGGTCCACCAGCTCGCCCGCCTCGCGCCGCCGCCCCCGCTCAAGCAGCAGCAGCGCCAGATGCTGACCGTTCACATAGTAGGCGGCCGGGTCAGTGGGCTGTTCCAGAATCTGGCAGCGGCCCTGCTCCAGCTGCTGGGCACTGAACCGCTCGCGGCCAACCCGCCAGCGCACAAAGGCCAGCGCCAGCGCGAACACCAGCACCGACCAGAGCGCCACCGCCGTGGTGCCCGCGGCCAGACCCAGATACTCGCCCAGGCGCAGCGCCACCGGAAAGCAAAAGGCCAGCAGCACCATCACCGCCAGCAGGGCCGCGTAGTTCACCGGCCCTCCGGAGGTAGGGAGCGGACCTCAGCCGGCCACGCCAGGGACAGGAAACACTTCATCACTGCCCAGTTTACCGCAGCGGCGCGGCAGCTCTGGCCCTGACCGCTGAAGTGATGGGAACGCCCAGGGCTTATTCCAGAATGTACTTTTCGCCCTCGCGCAGGACCACTTCGCCTACCCGTTCGCGCGGCAGGACCACGTTGCGCCGCCAGGGCATCCACTCGGTGTACCCTTCGGCCGAGCGCAGAAAACCGCGCCGGCCCACCTCGACCACCCGGACCGGACCAGCCAGCCAGCCGCGCAGCGCCGCATGGAGCGCCTGAAGTTCCGGCAGCGGGCCGGTCAGCCGCGCCGAGGGCACCTCGTCAGGCGTGGCGAGCGGCGCGTACAGGTCCACGGTCAGGCCTTCCAGCGCCAGCAGGGCGGCCAGGGCCTCTTCACGCAGCAGTGGGGTACGGAAGGTGACGTGCAGGTCCAGGTCAAATCCGCGCTGGCCCTTTTCGGTTCGGCTGCTGGCTGGGGCCTGCGTGCTGGCTGGGGCCT
>JAUNHF010000071.1:4367-8012 GCA_030524065.1 Deinococcus sp. | reverse complement strand
ATCACCGACGCCGTGATTACCGTGCCCGCCTACTTCGACAACTCTCAGCGTGAAGCCACCAAGCAGGCCGGTGAAATTGCGGGCTTGAACGTGCTGCGCGTAATCAACGAGCCCACCGCTGCGGCGCTGGCCTACGGCCTGGAGCGCAAGGGCGACGAAACCATTCTGGTCTTCGACCTGGGTGGCGGCACCTTCGACGTGACCATCCTGGAACTGGGCGACGGCGTGTTCGAGGTCAAGAGCACCTCCGGCGACACCTCGCTGGGCGGCGCCGACTTTGACCAGCGCATCGTGGACTGGCTGGCCGAAGAGTTCAACAAAGAGCACAACTTCGACCTCCGCAAGGACAAGCAGGCCCTGCAACGCTTGATTGAAGCCGCCGAAAAGGCCAAGATTGAGCTGTCCAACGCTTCCGAGACTGCCATCTCGCTGCCCTTTATCACCTTTGACCCCGAAACCCGCACCCCGCTGCACCTGGAGCGTACTCTGAGCCGCGCCCGGTTCGAGGAACTGACCGCCGATTTGCTGAAGCGCGTGCGTCAGCCGGTAGAGCAGGCCATGCGCGACGCGGGCCTGAGCGCCAGCGACCTGAACGAAGTGATTCTGGTGGGCGGTTCTACCCGCATTCCCGCCGTCAAGCGCATCGTCAAGGACCTGACCGGCAAGGAGCCCAACGAGTCGGTGAACCCCGACGAAGCCGTGGCTCTCGGCGCCGCCGTACAGGCCGGCATCATCCAGGGCGACTCCAACCTCGGCGACATCGTGCTGGTGGACGTGACCCCGCTGACCCTGGGCGTGGAAGTCAAGGGCGGCATGATTGCCCCGATGATCACCCGCAACACCGCCGTCCCCGCCAAGAAGACCGAGATTTACACCACCGCCGAAAACAACCAGCCCGGCGTGGAAATCAACGTGCTGCAAGGTGAGCGCCCGATGGCCGCCGACAACAAGTCCCTGGGCCGCTTCAAGCTCGAAGGCATTCCCCCCATGCGCGCCGGTCAGGCCCAGATCGAAGTGACCTTCGACATCGATGCCAACGGCATCCTGAATGTGACCGCCAAGGAAAAGACCACCGGCAAGGAGTCCAGCATCACCATCGAAAACACCACCACCCTCGACAAGAGCGACGTGGAGCGCATGGTGCAGGAAGCCGAGCAGAACGCCGAAGCCGATAAACAGCGCAAGGAGCGCGTCGAGAAGCGCAACGCTCTGGACCAGATGCGCGTGCAGGCCCTGCAGCAGATTGACGAGAACGCAGGCGCTCCCCAGGACGCCAAGGACAAGCTCAAGGCCGTGGCCGATGAAGCCGAGCAGGCCGTGAACAGCGACGACGACGCACGGATCGCCGAAGTGCAGGGCCGCCTGGAAGAAGAGCTGCGGAACTTCATGACCCAGAACAGCGCCGCTGCGGGTGCCCAGGCAGACGCCGGCCAGCCCGGAGCCGCTCAGGGCCAGGACGACGACGTGATCGACGCCGATTTCAAGCCCGCCGACGACAACAAGTAATCCCATGAACTGCGGGGAGGGCAGTGGCTGAGGGCCCGCCCTCCCCTTTTCGCACCCTATGACCGCCGCCCAGACCACCTATGCTGAGGGTATGTTTTCCAACTTTTCCAATCCCTTCGGCAAAAAAAAGGAGACCGACATGACCGACGACACCCGCCAGGACAAGCACGCCCAAGGCCAGAACGAGCAGCCCGGGAACATCCAGTTTGACGATCAAGCTGCGGAAAGCGGCGTCAAGCAGCGCAGCAGTGACCTGCCCAACGATTTCCCCGAAGATTTCGAGATGCCCGAAGGCTTTCCCGAAATGGACGAGACCATGATGGCCCAGGTGCAGGAGATGATGGGCCAGCTGCAAATGGGCCAGCGCGCTGAGGAGCTGGAAAAGGAAAACGCCGACCTGAAGACCCGCCTGGGCCGCCTGGCCGCTGACTTTGAGGGCTACCGTACCCGCACCGCTCAGGACACCGCCGAAGCCCAGAGCAGAGGCGTAAGCAAGGCTGCCGAGGCGCTGATGCCGGTCTATGACGACATCTCCCGCGCCCTGAGCATGGGCAGCGAGGACCCCACCAAGCTGATTCCTGGCATGCAGGCCGTGCAGAGCAAGGTGCTGAGCATCTTTGCGGGCTTGGGCCTGGAGCCGACCGGCCAAGCCGGCGAAGACTTTGACCCCACCTACCACGAAGCCATTCAGGTGGTTGAGGGCGAAGACGGCAAAATCGTGCAGACCTACGAGCTGGGCTTCCGGATGGGCGAGCGCTGCGTGCGCCCCGCCCGCGTGGCCGTGAGCCAAAAGAGCTGAGGGCCGGGCAAATGAGGGCGCCGCATGAATAAACGGTCCACCGCCCTACTGCTGGCCGGGCTGTACGGCGCAGGCGGTGGGCTGGCTGTTCAGGGAATGCGCGACGCCTTCGCCGCAGGGCATCCCTGGCTCGCCCTCCTGTGCGCCGCCTGCTATGGGCTGTTCACTCTGTTGATCTGCCGCAACATTCACCGGCTGAAACAACTGCAAGGAGGGCAACAATGAACCATGACCCCCTCCACGGCGTGACGCTCAAAAAGATTGTCCAGCACCTGCACGCCGAGTACGGCTGGGCCGGGCTGGCCGAGCGGGTGCCGGTCAAGTGTTTTCAGAGCAACCCCAGCCTGAACAGCAGCCTCAAATTCCTGCGCCGGGAAGCCTGGGCGCGGGAACAGGTGGAAGGCGAATTTGTCCGTCTGGTGCAGCGGGAAGACAGCAACCCACTGATAGACGCTCTCAAATGTGGCGGTCCGCTGGACCCGTCCGGCGTCAGCCAGACCAAGGTGCAGCGGGCACTGGCCTGGGCGCTGCGTCACCGGGCGGACCACGGGATAGAGACGCCACACCTGCTGACCCTGCTGGGCGCCGTACAGGACGTGAACTTCTGGCCTGACTCGGAGCCATTCCCGCTGCTGAATCAGGCGATTGAGCAAGCGGCGCCGGCCTCCTTTGTGCGCGAACTCCTCAGGCGCGGAGCCGAGGTGAACGACCCGCGCTACTGGCTGCCCCTGCTGCACACCGCCGAAGTCGAGGGGCAGGCCTACCGCACCCAGACCCGCGCCCCAAGCACCGAAGTGCTAGACCTGCTGCTGGCGCACGGCGCCGCCCCGCAGGCCCAGGATGGGCGCGGCCATACGGCGCTGGACATCGCCCAGGCGTACGGCCTCAAGGCTTTCGTCAACAAGCTCAGGCCGGCAGGCTAGAGCCAGCAGCGGCCCGGCCGCCCGCAATACGCCCTTTCATCTCCCCGACTTTTGAATCCTGCAACAGCGACCGGAAGGAGGTCACATGGCTTACAAGGACTATTACGAGGTGCTGGGTGTCAGCCGCAGCGCTTCGGATTCGGATATCAAATCGGCTTATCGCCGGCTTGCCAAGCAGTACCACCCCGACAAGAACGCTGGCGACGAAACCGCCGCCGACAAGTTCAAGGAAATCGGCGAAGCCTACGCTGTTCTGAGTGACCCTCAGAAACGGCAAGCCTACGACCAGTTCGGGCACACTGGGCAGGTGCCGCCTGGCGGCCACCCCGGCGGCGGCTTTCAGGGCGGCGATTTCGGTGGGTTTGACCCCAGCCAGTTCAGCGACTTTTTTCAGGAGATGTTCGGGGGCCGCGCTGG
>JAUNHF010000071.1:0-4267 GCA_030524065.1 Deinococcus sp. | reverse complement strand
TCGCTGCGTGAAGCGTTTGAGGGTTCCGACGAGATCATCAATGTGGACGGCCGGCGCCTGAGCCTGCGCGTGCCCGCCGGCACCCGCGACGGGGCCCGGCTGCGGCTGGCCGGCCAAGGGCCCGGCGGCGGCGACGTGCTGCTGACCATCCGGGTGCTGGAAGATGCCCGCTTTGAGCTGGACGGCGATCACCTGACCACCAGCGTGGACGTCCCCGCTCCAGTGGCGGCCCTGGGCGGCGAGGTCACTGTGCAGACCATCACCGGCAGCGGCCAGCTGAACGTGCCGGCCGGCAGCAGCGGTGGCCGCCGCATGCGTCTTAAGGGCCAGGGCTGGCCCAAGAAAGCGGGTGGGCGCGGTGACCTGTACGTGCGCCTGAACGTCACGGTCCCCAAAGACCTCAGCGACGAACAGCGCGACTTGTACGAGAAACTGCGGGCGCTGGAGCCATAAAGCCTCCGGACCTGACCGCCGGTTGCGACACCAGGAAGGCCATTGTGCAGCAGTAAGCTGACGCATGGCCCCTTTTCTTGTGCGCCGCGCTACTCAGTCTGACGCCGCAGCTATGGCGCGGGTACATACCCAGAGCTGGCAGGAGACTTACGCAGGCTTGATTGCCCCAGACTATCTGGCGCAGGCAACCACTGCGCAGGCCCAGGAGCGCCGAGAGCAGAATTGGTATGCCATCACCGCGCAGAACAAGGAAGCGGTGTTTGTGGCCGAGCGGGGGGGCGAGGTGGTGGCCTTCGCTTCAGTCGGCCCGGCGCGGGACCACCCCGGCTACGCCTACGAGCTGACCACCCTCTACAGCCTCAGGCGGGTGCAGGGGCAGGGCGTCGGCCAGGCACTGCTTCAGGCGGTCATGGGGCAAGTGCAGGAGGAGGGCGGCAAGACCCTCGCTCTGTGGGTGCTCAGCAGCAACCCAGCCCGCCAGTGGTACGCGGCGCAGGAAGCAGGCGAAAAGGTACGAGGGAGCCTGGCAGAAACCCGCATGGTCTGGGACACGTTGCCCGCTGGCAGGCCAACACCCTAGAACTCAAAGCCGTTGGGGTGCGTGCGGTGCCAGGCCCAGGCCGTCTCGACCATCTGGCGCAGTTCCGGGAACTGCGGAGCAAAGCCCAGCTCCCCGTGGATGCGGGCGGCGTCGGCCACCAGGCGGGGCGGGTCACCGGGGCGGCGCTCGGCCACCTCGCGGGGCAGGGGCACGCCCACCACGCTATCTACGGTATCCAGCACCTCACGTACGCTGAAGCCCTGGCCCAGGCCCACGTTATAGGTGGCGGCGTCCTGGCGGCCATCCAGCAGCGCTCCCAGCGCCAGCACATGCGCGTCCGCCAGATCCTGTACGTGGATATAGTCGCGCAGGCAAGTGCCGTCAGGCGTAGGGTAATCGTCTCCAAAGACCATCATTTTGGCCCGTTTGCCCAGCGCGGTCATGCAGGCCAGCTCAATCAGATGGGTCTGGCTGGCGTGGGCCTCTCCGATATCGGCCTCAGGGGCAGCGCCACACACGTTGAAGTAGCGCAGCACCGTGTAAGGCTGACCGTGCGCCGCGTGGGCTGCGCGGATCATCTGTTCGGTCATCAGCTTGGTTTCACCGTACACGCTTTCGGGGCGCAGTGGGGCGCCTTCGGGAATCGGCACGGCGTCAGTGGTGCCGTACACAGCCGCTGTACTGGAAAACACCAGCGGAATGCGCCGCCCGGTGTCCTGCATGGCTTGCAGCAGGTTGAGGCTGCCCAGCACATTGTTGCGGTAGTAGCCCAGCGGCTCACGCATACTCTCACCCACCTCAATCCGGGCGGCAAAGTGAATGATCGCCTCGGCCTGGGTTTCGGCCAGCGCCTGCATGATCGCGTCAGGGTTCAGCAGGTCAGCCTGGAACAGCCGCACACCGTGAGGCAGCGCCGCCGCGTGCCCGCTGCTGAGGTTGTCAAACACCGCCACTTCGTAGCTCGACTTCAGCAGTGCCCGCACCGTGTGCGAACCGATGTATCCTGCGCCGCCCGTTACCAGAATCGTCATAACTTCCAAGCTACTCCATGTCCGCACTCAGGGAACCCACCCTAAACAAAGGCCGTGCCTGCCATTCGCGTTAGGCTGACGGGGTCATGGCCGCCACTTCTCCCGTGCCTTCTTCTGCTGCGCTGTCGGCCCAGTGGGCGGCCAGTGCCCTGTTCTGCGGCTATGGCCTGCTGTTCGCCACCCTGGGCCTGAACCTGCCGGGCATCAAAGCCGCGCTGGGACTCTCGGACACCCAGGTGGGCGCCGGTCTGCTGGCCGTCAGCGTGGGCAGTCTGCTGACCATGCCACTGACCGGGGGCTGGGCCGAGCGCTGGGGCAGTGCCCGGCTGACTCGCCTGGGTGCCCTGCTCACGTTCAGCGCTCTTGCACTGCCCTTTTTCAGTACCTCATTGCCCACCCTGATCCTGGCTTTTGCGGTGCTGGGCCTGTGCAATGGTGTACTGGACGTGGCTCTCAGCGCTCAGGGCGTGACCGTTGAGAAAGCTGCCGAACGCCCGCTGATGAGCCGGCTGCACGCCTTTTACAGTCTGGGGGGCCTGGGAGGAGCGCTGGCCGGCGGCCTGCTAGTCGGCCGGGTCCCCGCGCTCTGGCATGTGGGCGCTGTCCTAGGGGTCATGCTGTCGCTGGCGTCGTGGGCCTGGCCGCGCTTGCTGGCAGATGCTGGACAAACTCAAGCCCGTCCACTCAGACCCGACCCAGTTGAGATTGGGCAGGGGGCCATCAGTGGACCCGCTGGTATGGAGGTACAGGACAGTGCAGCAGCGCCGCCAGACACCCGCCCTGACCGGAGGGCCCTGCTGCTGGGGGGCCTCTGCTTTCTGGGCATGCTGACCGAGGGCGCCAACTACGACTGGGCTGCCCTCTATTACCGCGACGTTTTGCAAGTGCAGGCCGGTGAGGTGGCCTGGGGCTACGGTGCTTTCGCCGGAGCTATGGCGCTGGGCCGCTGGTTCGGGGACCGCTTCCGCACCTGGGCCGGTGACCTCTGGGCGGTGCGGGGCGGGGCCCTCCTGGCTGCCGGCGGGCTAAGCGTGGCCCTGCTGTCGCCACATCCGGTCACGGCCACGTTCGGGTTTGCCCTCTCCGGCCTGGGCCTTAGTAATGTGGTGCCAGTGATGTATTCGGTGGCCGGGCACGCGCTGGCGGGGCGGGGCATTGCGGCGGTCGCAACCACTGGTTACGCCGGCTTCCTGCTGGGGCCACCCGCCATAGGGTTTTTATCGGACGCTGTGGGACTGCGGCCCGCACTGAGTGTGGCCGCCGCCGGAGCAGCCCTGGTCAGCCTACTGGCGGGGCAGGTCTTCCGGGCTGTCCAGCCGAGCCAGGCAGAGGTTAAGCTGACGCAATGACCCCCGACATACGGCAGAAACTTCAGGTTCCCTCTGGTCAGAAGGTGCAGCTGGCCCACTATCCCACTGACCAGTTCCAGCTTGGTCGTAAGCCCCTGGAAAAGGAAACGGCCAAAGAGGCGACCAAGCAGCTTCAGCAGCAGCTGAGCGACTGGCAGGAAAAGCTCTACGCTGAGGGCAAACAGTCTTTGCTGATTATTCTGCAAGCCCGTGATGGTGGGGGGAAGGACAGCACGGTAAAGCGGGTGATGGGAGCTTTCAACCCCAATGGCGTGCATGTCACCAACTTCAAAGCCCCTACCGCGCCAGAGCTACAGCACGACTTTCTGTGGCGTATCCATCAGCACACACCTGGCCGGGGCATGATCGCTGTTTTCAACCGCAGCCATTATGAAGACGTTCTGGTGACGCGAGTTCACGGCCTGATTGATGACGCTCAGGCACAGCGCAACTTGCAGCACATCGTCAACTTTGAACAGCTGCTGGCCGATGCAGGCACGCACATCGTCAAGCTGTATCTGCATCTCAGTCCTCAGGAGCAGAAACGGCGCCTAGAAGACCGACTAAACGACCCGGCCAAGCACTGGAAGTTCAACCCAGGTGACCTCAAGGACCGGGCGCTCTGGCACGAGTACACTGCCGCCTACGAAGACGCCTTCACCACCAGCCGCACTCAGGCTCCCTGGTACGTGATTCCCGCAGATCAAAAGTGGCTCCGGGATTATCTGATCAGCGAGATTCTCGTGCAAACCTTCCAGCAGATGGATCCTCAGTTTCCAGATGCCCACTTTGCAGCCGCCGACCATCCCATTCCTGAAATGAGCAGCGAAAGATAAAACCCCAAAAAAAGCCCCACTCAGAGGAGTGGGGTGGAATGGAGCGGGAGACGAGAT
>JAUNHF010000070.1 GCA_030524065.1 Deinococcus sp. | reverse complement strand
AGCATTTCCTTGGTGCCGCCGCCGCCAGGAATCAGGCCCACGCCCACTTCCACCAAGCCCATGTACAGCTCGGCGCTGGCGGTGACGTGGTCGCCGTGCAGGGTAAATTCGCAGCCGCCGCCCAGCGCCAGGTTGTGCGGGGCCACCACGCAGGGGTGCGGGCTAAAGCGCAGGCTGGTGGTGGTCTTCTGGAACTCCTTGATGACCTCGTCCATCTCGTCCCAGTCATCGTCCTGGGCCAGGCTCAGAATCTGGGGCAGGTTGGCTCCGGCGCTGAAGTTCTCGCCCTGGTTCGCCACGACCAGGCCAGCGTACCCGAGCGCCTGCACCTGCTTGTGGGCTTCTTGGATCATTCGCAACTGGTCTTCGCCCAGCGCGTTCATCTTGGCGTGCCACTCCACCAGCAGCACCCCGTCACCGATGTCCACAATGCTGGCACCGGCTTTTTTCTTGATGACCTTGCTGGCATCTTTTTTCAGGTCGGTCAGAATCAGATACGGAGCCTCGTAGGGCGCCTTGTCACCGGCAGGAGTGGTGATTTCGCCCTCACCGTAAAAGTGCTCGGCCCCCGAGTCCTTCATCTGTTGCAGCAGCGGGGGCAGGCTCAGGCCCGCCGCCTCAATGTTGCCAATCACGCGCTGCACGCCCAGCAGCTCCATCGTCTCGAAGGGACCGACCTCCCAGCCAAAGCCCCACTTCATGGCGTTGTCAATGTCGGCCAGGCTGCCCGACACGTAACCCGCCATCTTGGCGGCGTACCAGAATGAGTCGTTCAGGCTGGCGCGCATAAAGTCACTTTCGGGGCCTTCAGCGGTGTACAGGCCCTCCAGGCGCTCGGCCAGCGGCTTGCCTTTGAGCGCCTCGGCCAGCTTGCTCTTGGCCTTGCCCTCGCCGGTGTACTCGCCAGTGGCGATGTCCAGCGCCGTGATCAGGGTCTTGCCCTGTTCATCCTTGCCCTTCTTGAAAAAGCCCGAGCCGGATTTGTCGCCCAGAATACCCCGGCCCACCATGTCGTGGAAAAAGTCAGGCAGGGTAAAGTCTTCGTCGTCGCCGCTGTACTTTTGCAGGTCGGCGGCCACGTGGCTGATGATGTCCAGGCCCGACAGGTCAGCGGTGCGGAAGGTGGCCGACTTGGCGCGGCCTGCCACCGACCCGGTGATGGCGTCCACCTGCGCGGGGGTCAGGCCGGCGTCCCGCATGTGCTTCATCGCGCGGACGATGCCGTACACGCCAATGCGGTTGGCGACAAAGCCGGGCACGTCGTTCGCCACCACAATGCCCTTGCCCAGCACGGTGCGGCCAAATTCGCTCAGCGCGGCGGTCACTTCGGGGCGGGTCTTTTCGGTGGGAATCAGTTCCAGCAGGTGCAGGTAGCGCGGCGGATTGAAAAAGTGCGCCCCAACAAAGCGGCTCTGGAAGTCCTCGCCCCGGCCCTCAATTTGCATCTTCATGGGAATGCCGCTGGAGTTGCTGGAAATGATGGCGGTCTTTTTGGCGACCTTCTCGACCTTTTCCCACAGGTCGTGCTTGACTTCTAGCTTTTCCAGCACCGCTTCAATTACCCAGTCACAGTCCCCGATGTCCTTGAGGTTGTCCTCAAGGTTGCCAGGCGTAATCAGCGCGGCGCGGCTGGGCGACATAAAAGCGGCGGGGCGGGCCTTCAGCGCCTTTTCGATCCCGGCTTTGGCAAGGAAGTTGCGGTCATCCTTGTCCGGCAGCACGATGTCCAGCAGGCGCACGGGAATGCCCGCGTTGGCGAGGTGAGCGGCAATGGCCGCGCCCATCACGCCGGCGCCGATCACGGCCACTTTGCGGATGGGGGGCAGGTGGGGGTATTGACTGTCTTGCATGAAACCTCCTGACGCCAGGGACGCCGGAATGATGGATTTTTGGACTCGGTCTAAAGACTAGAGGATGGATGGGATGGATGTCCATGCATAGGCTACCTTGTGTCAGCACTCTGGCCCTGCCCTGGCCTACCGAGCAGTGGCTGCTCTGGCGACCATGAACCCAGCCTAAACAGCGGCGCGGCATACTTAGGCCATGCGCCGCCTGCTGCCCTGTTTGAGCCTGTCCCATGTGACTCGGCCCCTCTTGGCTCCGACCCGTCTGTCCCTGGCCCTACTGGCCTCGCTGCTCAGCGGCTGTATGTTCACCGTGCCCCCACGCGACAATGCCCAGTGGACCACCACCACGCATGACGTGACCGTGCACTGGCGCTTGGTCGCGCCGGGGTCACTGGGCGGCCTGACCAGCAGCCTGGGCCACCGCCCCAGCGACCTGACCACCCCGCGCTACGCCGGCACAGCCATTACGCTGCCGCCAGCCCTGTCGTGCGTGGTGGACCTGGACCCGGCACTGTCCCGCGCCGCGCTGGTGCAGGTGGCAGCGCACGAGTTCGGGCACTGCGCGGCGGGCCGCCACCTCAAGGTCAGCCCGAGCACGCAGGGGCTGGACGCCTACCACTCGCAGCTGTTCGAGCGCTACGCCGAGCATTACGCGAGGCTGTACCTGCGCGAGTGCGGCGACTCGCTGCGGCCGCTGGGCTGGTACGACACGAACGCCCCCACCTGCCGGGAGGCTCCCGACCCGCGCCGCATCCAACTGTAAGCATGCAGCTGTAAGTGACCCATTTGCCGCGTAGGTGGAGACTGGTGGCATACTGCTTTGCCATGACAGCCGACTCCGGTAGCCTGATTCTGATCCGCCACGGCCAGACCGCCCTGAACGCACAAGGCCGCTTTCAGGGGCAGACCGATACCCCGCTGGACGGCACCGGCCGCGCCCAGGTGCAGGCCACTGCGCAGCGACTCCGCGCCGAGGGCGTCCATTCCCCGCTGATTCTCAGCAGCGACCTGCCGCGCGCCGTGCAGACTGCCCAGATCGTGCAGGCTGCGGTGGGCGGCGCGCTGGAAACGACGCCAGCCCTGCGTGAAATTGCCTTTGGTGACTGGGATCAGCGGAGCATCACCGAAATCGAAACGCAGTTCCCAGACGACTATCTGCGCTTCCGGGGCGGTGACCCCAGCTTTATGTGTCCTGGCGGAGAGTGCGGCAGCGACGTGGTCAACCGGGCCTCCAGCTTCGTGCAGGCGCACCTGCCCGGCCCCGGCCAGACGGTGGCGGTGGTGGCCCACCAGCTCACCCTTTTTGCGCTGCTGACCCGTTTGCTGAACGAGGACTATCAGACGGTGTGGCCCACCCACCGCTTTAACCATGCCAACGCGGCCTTTTCCCGGCTGGTGTACCGGCAGGGCGAGGTGGTCAGCGCCGAACTGGGCATCCAGGACCACTTGGCCGCCACTTCCCGCTGAACTGTCGCCCCCTGGCCGCGCAGCGGCAGGCCAGGGGTGGATCAGCCGCGTTCCGGCACTGGCTCAGCAGGCTCAGTGGGCACTGTTGCCTGAGCTTGGCTCAGCCGCTCCAGCACGCTGCGCACATCGGCCGGTTGCCAGCCGGGCGGCTTGAGCAGCTTGCCATCTGCGCGCAGTGGCCCGCCCACCTTGCCCAGATTGGCCTGATGCACGGCGGCAAAGGTGGCGGCCGGGTCAATGCCCAGCTGCACCAGTGTGCCGTAAGTCACGTACAGCAGATCCGTCAGTTCGTGGGCCAGGCGGTGCAGTTCAGCGGCCGGCTCGCGTGCCTCGCCGGCCGCCAGGCGGGCTTCCAGCAGGTCCAGTTCCTCCTGCACCTCGGCCCACTCCTCGTCAAGCAGCGTGCGGCGAATCCGCAGCAGGCCAGCCGAGGGAAGAGCCGGTTGCTGGGGTGCTGGCTCACCGATAGCCGCGTGGAAGCTCCGCAGGGCGTGGGTATAGTCCAGCGGCTGGACAGGGCGGTCTGCCGCCTGGTCAGCTGCCGCAGATGGAAGAGCAGGGTCGCGCATCCCCTGAATCTAACGCGCTTGGCCGCCATGGGCCCTGAGGGGGCAGCCCTCCGCAGGGCGAATGCTGGCAATAAAAAAGCTTCCCGGTCGGGGAAGCGCTCTGGCGCAGCGAGTGGTGGGATTTGAACCCACCGGCACACCAATGCTCGCTCGTACGTCCGTTTTTTGGCCCGCGTAGGCAGGCGAGGTGGACGTCTCCCTCAGGGCCGACCCGCGCAAATCTTCCGGATATGAATTCAGCTGCGGGGTCAGCGGGGCTTGCCTACAGCCCCTGGGTTTTTACACAACCTAGCCCAGTATCCCTACTCGCCATGACAGGAGTATGAACCTGGGGATCATTAAAACTTGAGCGAGCCGCCGGCGGCCAAAGTTTCTTATCCTTCGCCTCTGCCGGCAGTGTGCCTAACAAGTGTATGGCAGAGTGGCGATCCGCCCTGGCCCCCGCTTGCTGCTCTGCATAGTGGCCTTGCCGGATGCTTGTTTCATACCGGAATGTCCAGCATTCTCCAGGGAGAAAGGCTACCTTTTGCTATAAAGTTGCAGCCGCGTGGTATACGGCATTTGGCACGCTAGGCTGGCTGGCATGAACATCAATATTCTCGGTATCCCCATGGACCTGGGTGCCGGCCGCCGTGGCGTGGACATGGGTCCCTCGGCCCTGCGCAACGCCCGCTTGGCCCAGCGCCTGAGCGACCTGGGCCACGAAGTCCGCGACCTGGGCGACGTGCCGGTGGCGCTGCCCGAAAGCGTAGACAAGTTCTCCAGCAGCGGCCTGGAATTCCTCGGCCCGATTCTGGACGCCAGCCGGGCCACGGTAGAGCGCCTGCGCGCCCTGCCTGACAGCACGTTTCCCATCACCATCGGCGGCGACCACTCCATCGCCATGGGCACGGTGGCCGGCAATGCCCTGCGTGGCAATGACAAGGGTCACCGTATGGGCCTGATCTGGGTGGACGCCCACACCGATTTCAACACCCCCGAGATCAGTCCCAGTGGCAACATCCACGGCATGCCGGTCGCGCAGCTGTGCGGCCTGGGCAACCCCGAACTCGCCTCGCTGGCCGGCGACTGGCGGCTGCGGACCGAAGACATTGTGATGATCGGTATTCGCAGCGTGGACGCCGCAGAAGCGGCCCTGGTGCGCGAACACGGCATCAAGATCTACACCATGAAGGACGTGGATCAGCTGGGCATCACCCGGATTTTTGAAGAAACCATGGAGTACCTCTCGGACGTAGAGCGCCTGCACGTGTCCTACGACGCCGACGCCCTGGACCCCAGCGTGACTCCGGGCACCGGCACCACGGTTCCCGGCGGCCTGAGCTACCGCGAAGGCCACCTGCTGATGGAACTGCTGTGCGAATCCGGCAAGGTCACCAGCATGGACATCGTGGAAGTCAATCCCACCCTGGACACCGGCAACAAGACGGCCGAGGTGATGGTGGAGATGGCCGCCAGCCTGATGGGCCTGCGGATTATGTGACGTGCCCCCGGCTGGCTCCGCAGAGTCAGCGGTGTGAGCGGGGCCCCGGCTAGAGCTGGGGCCCCGCTTTTCTCTGTCCACTTTCCTCTGGCTGCTTTTTCCTGGCCGCGCTGCACCTACAATGAACCCATGACGCGTAAAGGCACCCCCGACACCGTGCAGCTGGCCGTGATTCAGATGCACATGACCGACCAGCTGGAAGACAACCTGACCCGCGCCGAGGAGCACGTGCGTGCCGCCGCTGCCGCTGGCGCCCAGGTGATTTTGCTGCCCGAGCTCTTTGAGAACCTGTATTTCTGTCAGGCCGAGCGCGAAGATTACTTCGGCCTGGCCCATCCGGTCGATCACCACCCCTTTATCCCGCGCTTTCAGGCGCTGGCAAAGGAACTGGGCGTGGTGCTGCCGGTCAGTTACTTTGAGGCGGCCGGGCAGGCGTACTACAACTCACTGGTCTGCATTGACGCGGACGGCGCCGTGCTGGGCAACTACCGCAAGACCCACATCCCCGACGGCCCCGGCTACGAAGAAAAGTACTACTTCAACCCTGGCGACACCGGCTTCCGGGTCTGGGAGACGCGGTTTGGGCGCGTGGGCGTGGGCATCTGCTGGGACCAGTGGTATCCCGAAACCGCCCGCGCCATGATGCTGCTGGGCGCCGATTTCCTGCTGTATCCCACTGCCATCGGCTCCGAGCCGGCCGAGGTGGAAAGCCCCAACTCCTACCAGATGTGGCAGCGGGCCATGCAGGGCCACGCGGTGAGCAACTCGGCTTACGTGGGGTCGTGCAACCGCGTGGGCCGTGAAGTGGTGGACGGCGCCGAGCAAACCTACTACGGCCACTCCTTCCTGGCCGATTACACCGGCGCCATCATTGCCGAACTGGGCGAGCAGGAAGAAGGCTTTTTGCTCCAGACTCTGGACCTGGCCGAATCCAGAAAGTTCCGCGCAGGCATGGGCTTTTTCCGTGACCGCCGCCCGGAGCTGTACGGGCCGCTGCTGACGCTGGACGGTCAGACCCGCCGGGGCTAGGCTTCAGCCCCACTTATCTCCGCTCCCGGCCAAGCCGGTCCACAGGGCCCCCTTCCAACCATAGAGCGGGGCCTGTTTGTAGGGCGGGCGGCCAACAGAGAGAAGAGATACAATCCTGACATCTCTGTCAATAATTGAGACATGTCTTACTCTATGACCCAATTGCAACAGTCTGCCGGCCGGCTCAGTGGCTGGCTGGGCGTGTGGCGCATCCTTTATCTGCTTTTTGGCGGTATCGCCCTGCTGAGCCTGCTGGCAGCGCTGTTTTATGGGCTTAGCGGGAGGATTTCCGAGGGTACGTCCGCACGCGAACTGACCTGGTTGCTGAGCTTGCCGGCACTCCTGGTTGCCCTGAGCCTGTGGGCGTACTGGAGCCTGCTGAGCTGGGGCAAGGAGTGGGTGGACCGCTCAGCCCAGTTGGCCCTGCACGGGGGCGACGCGGGGCGACTGCAGGAGCTGGACCGCACCCTAGGCAAGTGGATTACGGCGATCGTCTGGGCCAACATCGCCTTTTACCTTTTGGGGGCACTGGGCGTCTGGGCTGCGGGCCAGTTCGTCTCTGGCGGCTTCCCAGCCGAAGCCCTGGTCGCCTTCGCAGTTATTCTGGCGGTTCTGCTGGGCACGCTGCTAGTAGGCATCTATTTTCCTTACACGGCTCTTCGCCGTTTCCTGGCAGCAGCCACAGGGCGGCTGAGTGGTCAGGGGCAGCTCCCGAAGGTAGACGCCGACCGCCTGAACACCTGGTGCACCGTGTTGATTGTTCTGCAGGTGCTGTATCTGCTGCTCACCCTGCTGGGCGGCGTGACGGACGCGGACTCCGGTGGCCTGCTGGGGAATCTGTTCGCCCTGTTGTTGCTGACCGGCATCACCCTGCTGTACATCCTGCCGCT
Organism: Deinococcus sp.; assembly: GCA_030524065.1. Lineage (GTDB taxonomy): Bacteria > Deinococcota > Deinococci > Deinococcales > Deinococcaceae > Deinococcus. The sequence continues at coordinate 758 of JAUNHF010000070.1, read as the reverse complement.
GCTGGCCGCCGGGCACTACGCCCGCACTCTGGCAGCCACACTGGACCAGCAAATAAACAGCGGACCAGGCGCGGCCACCCTGCCCAACTACAGTCAGATGGGCCGCTTGGCCGATGAAGGCATGGCCGGTGGGCCCCTGGACCCCCGCTGAACGGAGCCGCTTCCAGCTTGGGGCGTTGCCAGGTCAGATCACGACTCAGCCCAGACAAGCAACACAGATGAGCAGCGCAGGCAAGTGGCCTGGAGTCCAGGCCACATCGCCGCCGGGCAAAGACACGGGGGGTCAGTGCAGCTCGGCTATCGCCTCAATCTCGACCAGAGCGTCTTTGGGCAGCCGGGCCACCTGCACCAGCGAGCGGGCCGGGAAGGGCGGCTGGAAGTAGCCCGAGTACACCTCGTTGATATCGGCGAAGTCGTCCATGTTCGCCACGAAAATGGTGGTCTTGACGACCCGGTCGTAGTCGGTGCCGGCGGCGCGCAGCACGGCGCCGAGGTTGTCCATAGCCTGCTTGGCCTGGGCGCGGGCGTCGCCGCCGGCCCACTCGCCGCTGGGCAGCAGCGCCAGCTGACCACTGGTGATCACCAGATTGCCGAAGCTGACGCCCTGGCTGTAAGCACCGATAGCAGGGGCAGCCTGTTCCGTCTTGACTTGCTGTTTCATGCCCTCAATCTAGCCGAGGAGGTGGCGTCCCGAACAGCTGCTCTCCCAGGCGGGACACGGTTTTGCCATTCCCTCAGGTATTGAGCCGCCCTGTCTC
>JAUNHF010000069.1:6123-8147 GCA_030524065.1 Deinococcus sp. | reverse complement strand
GCTCTGCGCTGGCCCCAGTCCGCTGCGGGCCTTGACGGTAATGTGGGGCGTGGCGGCGGCGTCCTTTACCCCATGCCGCTCCCGCCACGCCTGTATGCGCCCGGCCACTTCAGGCGGGGGCAGCAGCGCCAGCAAGAAGCTAAGTACCTCGAAGTTCATCTTTAGATGAACCGAGCGAAGCGAGTAGCGAAGAAAGTGCGTCGCACCGGGAATGAAAAGGTTCCGGTGTTTTTCCGGAAACTCGAAATGTGAGGTGCGATGTACTTATGGCCAGCGCTCATCCCTCAGTCCTGCGGGCGGCTGGCATTTTCCAGCAGCATCGCATCACCTAGCGAGTAAAAGCGGTAGCCCCTGTCCAGCGCCGCCGCGTAGGCCGCCTGAATGCGCTCTATGCCCGCAAACGCCGCCACCAGCAGCATCAGGGTGGAATCCGGCAGGTGCAGGTTGGTGATCAGCAGGTCCGGCACCTGCACCGCCCGCCCCGGCGTGATGAAAATGCGGGTGTCGCCTTCGCCGCTTCCCACCCCGCCGCGCCCGTCCACGCTGCTTTCCAGTGCCCGCACGGTGGTGGTGCCCACCGCCACCACCCGGCGGCCCTCGGCGCGGGCGCGGTTAATGGCCGCCGCCGTCTGCGGGGAGATGTGATACCGCTCGGCGTGCATCACATGCTCGGAGACGGCGCCCTGAATCGGCTTGAAGGTGCCGGCCCCGACATGCAGCGTGACGGCGTGCTGCTCTACGCCCATCTCCCGCAGCGCCGCCAGCAGTCCCGGCGTGAAGTGCAGGCCCGCTGTGGGCGCCGCCACCGAGCCGTTTTCGCGGGCGTACACCGTCTGGTAGCGCTCTCGCCAGACCGTGTCGTCCTCGCCCGCCTGAATGTAAGGGGGCAGCGGCAGCCGCCCGATGTCGTCCAGGTGGGGTTTGATGTCGTGGTCAAAGCGCAGCAGCCGTGCTCCGTCCTCCTGCACGCCCACCACTTCGGCGCGGTGCTGCACGCCGCCGGGCTGCCCCAGCCACAGCTCGTTCCCGGCGCGGCGGGCGGGCTTGAGGTAGGCGCTCCAGACATTCGTTTCTTCCTCGCGCAGCAGCAGCACTTCTATCTGACCGCCGCCCAGGCCGTTCACCACGGGCTTGTACGCCATCACGCGGGCCGGAATCACCCGGCTCTGGTTAAAGACCAGCACGTCGCCGGAGCGCAGCAGCCCCGGCAAGTCGCGGAAAATATGGTGCTCTGGTGCGCCTTCACGCGGCACCCGCATCAGCCGCGAAGCGTCACGCGGCTCGGCGCCGGTCTGGGCAATGCGCTCCGGTGGCAGCTCGAAGTGCAGCGCCGCCAGCGCCTCGTCAGGGCTCTGGCTCATTCTTCCTCGGCACCCGCGTCGGGCGTTTCGGCTTTGCGGCGGGCCGGCATCAGGGCACCGTTCAGGTCGGGCAGGTGGGTGAAGCGGTCTGCCGCGTCAATCAGCTTTTGGGCGGTGTGCTCGCGGAAGGCCAGCACCTCCACCCGCTTACCGCGCTCCTGAAGCACCTCGACGATGTCGGTAAAGTCGCCGTCGCCGCTGCCCAGCACCACGATATCCAGGTGATCCATCAGCCGCACCATGTCGGCCACCATGCCCATGTCCCAGTTGCCTTCGTAGATGGGCCGGCCAGAGTCGCTCGTAAAGTGCAGGGTCAGGTTCATGCGCCGCACCTTGTAGCCCAGCGTGGACAGCTTGTAGATAAAGGGCCGGGCGGTGCTTTCGTTTTCGCGCTCCACCGTGTAGGCGATGGCGTGGACCAGCTCGCGGCCGTCCGCGCCGGCGTGCAGCAGCGTCTCAAAGTTCACCGTGCGCTCCAGCAGGTCGCGGGCCGAGTGGTACAGGTTCTGGGTGTCAATAAAAATGCCCACGCGGGGCTTGGGGGTGATGAACTGCATTGTGCATTCTCCTGTTGTGGGGGGGCTGCGCCGGTCCGGAAATGAAAAAAGGGGACCGGCTCGGCGCTCAGCCTAGCGCATCTGCCGCCCCGCGCCAGCCACCGGC
>JAUNHF010000069.1:0-6023 GCA_030524065.1 Deinococcus sp. | reverse complement strand
AATCAGGACACCCGCAGCCTGTATGGGCCGGGGTGTCCTGAAGAGTCCGTCTGAAAAGTCAGCGGGGTGACGGCGTGAGGTGCTTCCGCCTCAGCGGGCCTGGCGCCACAGGTCTTCCAGCACCTGCTGCACGGCGGCGGGTTGCTCCCACTGCGGCAAGCCCTCGGTGCCGGCAATCCGCACAGCGGCCACATTGCGCTTGGCATCAAACTGCGGCAGGCGCTCGAACGATACGAAGCCGTCCTGGTCGTACAGGACCGCCACCGGAATGGTCAGTGGGCTGTACAGCGTCTCCAGGGCATCGGGGTTGAACAGCTGTCCGCTCAGGAAATACAGCGGGGCGTTGCTGGCTCCGGGTTGGCGGCTGGTTTCCCAGGCGTACTGTACCAACTCTTCGGGCACCGGCCCACGGAAGGAGCGGCTCAGGAAGTAGGCGATGCTGGGGCGGCTGCGAATAACCGCGAACAGGGGGTCTTCAACGCGGCTGAGACGCTGATAGCTCTGCTGCGAGCGCTGCTCACTCTGGGCCTGCTGGCTGGGGCCGCGCGCTTCGCCCAGGCCGCTGGGGCTGATCAGCGCCAGGCTGCGGATGCGCGGCTCTTCTAGCGCAGCGCGGGCGGCGAACTCATTGCCCAGGCTCAGGCCAACCACGTCCACGTCGGTGCCCAGCTTGCTCACGAGGGCGCGCAGCGCCTGGGCCATCAGCTCGGGGGTGTAGCGGGTGTCGGGGCGGTCGCTTTGCCCGAAGCCGGGCCATTCCAGCGAGTACACCGGGCGCTTGCCCACGTAGGCGTCCCACAGGGGCTTCATCTCATACGAGCTGGCGGCGGCGTTGACCGAGTGGGTCAGCACCAGTGGGCGGCCCTCACCGCTGTCGCTGGCGTAATAGCGCACCGTGCCAAAACCGGGCAGCTCCAGCGAGCGCAGTTCGCCGCTCACGGCGGGGCGCAGGGCAGCGGCCTGGGTCGCCTGGGCGGTGGGCGCACGGGTCACCTGCACCGACTGGGCGGCGGCGGTGCCCAGCAGGGCAAGGGCAAGCAGGGCGGGGACGGTGTTCAGTAGCTTCTTTGTCCGTTTCATGGCAGACCTCCTGTAGTCAAAAGTATATTAGTCAATCCTGACTACTCTAGAATGAGGACATGACCAAGCTTTCTTCAGACCGGCTGCCGGACGATGAGCGGACCCTGCTGCTGCTGGGACTGCTGACCGAGCAAGACCGGCATGGCTACGAAATCAACGACTTTATCGAGCGCAACCTTGAAGCGGTGATTCGGCTCAAAAAAGCCACGGCCTATCAGCTGCTGGCCCGCCTGGAGGAGTGCGGCCTGACCGAGAGCCGCGCCGAAGCCCAGGGCCAGCGCCCCACCCGGCGCGTCTTTCACCTGACCGAGGCGGGCCGCTTGCACTTTCAGCGGTTGCTGGCCGAGCACTTGCCCCGCACCGAAGCGCTGATTCCCGAAGGCAACGTGCCGGTGATGTTTTCCGAGCATTTGCCGGCGCCAGAGCGGCTGGCAGCGCTGCGTGAGCGGCTCGCTGAAGCCGAAGACCAGCTGGCAGCGGCGCAGGCGGCGGCGGCTGGGGCGCCCTGCACGTCCAGCGTGGGGCTGGCGCTGGAGCGCATCCTGTGGCTGACCCGCGCTGACCGCGACTGGCTGCGGGCGGCGGTGGCGCGGCTGGAGCAGGACACTCTGGCCTGAGCTTTGAAGTTGGAAGGCGGGGCGGGCTGGTTCCAGTCGGTCCCTGGGCAGGCTAGGACCGGCCATCTATGGTGTGCGTATGACTCTGCCTGACTTGCCCCCACCCTCACCCGTTCCTACAGCAGGGGCCGTGCCTGACGCCAAAGCTCCCCGTGTGCCGCCGCTCTGGGCCGCCGCGCTGATTGGCGCAGCGGTGGGCCTGCTGACTTACGTCCTGACCGAGTGGAACAGCAGCAATGAAGCCATCCCTGCGGCGCTTCAAGGCGGGCTACTGGCAGCCGTCTGGACATTAGGATTGGGTGCAGTGTTTCTAGAATTGTGGGGGACGCAGCAGCGCTGGCTGGGGCTGGGGGCTTTGGCGGCACTGGCGGGACTGATAGCGGCGACCTCTGGCGGCGTTGGCTCGGAAAGCGTGGCCCTGATGACGCTGCTGGTGATGCTGAGTGGCGCGGGATTGTTGCAGGCATGGCAGGGCGGGCGGCAGTGGGACGGCAGGCGGGCGCTGGCCCTGCTGACCGACGCACCGACCTTGTTTGCGCTGGCGGCGCTGCTGGCTTTGCTGTTCTACGGACTACTACAACTGGCGGGGGCTTTGGCGGCAGCGGTGGGGCTGGATGGTGTGGGCGAATGGCTCAACAAATCCATCATCGCTATGCCCCTGATTCTGGGCGCGGCGGCCTTTTTTGTAGCGGCGCTGCGTTCGCGGGGCTGGGGGCAAGGGCTGACGCGCACGCTCAGCGCGGTCATGGGGTATCTGCTGCCGGTAGCGGCGCTTATCACTGTGCTGTTCGTGGTGTTGCTGCCCATCGCCGCCGTGCGTGACCTTGCAGCCCTCTACGACGGCTTTCTGAGTTCTTATCTTTATCTGTCTCTGGCTGCGGTCAGCGTGTTTCTGATTCTGCACGCTTTCCGCGACGAAACGCAGCCCACGCTGACGCCTGCGCTGGCGACCTTTGCGCGCTGGGCGGCTTATCTGTTGCCCCTGTTTTGCCTGCTGGCTCTGTACGGGCTGAGTGTGCGCGTGGGTGAGTACGGCCTGACCGAAGCGCGGGTGCTGGGGCTGTCGGTGGCGTTCTGGGGGTTGCTGCTGACGCTGGGGCTGGCGCTGACCCGCCGCGAGCCGCCGTTTGCGGGGCTAAGCCGCGTGCTGCCGCCTGTGCTGCTGGGGCTTTTGGCTTTGGCACTGGTGCTGAGCGTGCCTGGGTTGCGGCCTGCGGATATTGCCACGCGCAGTCAGTTGGCCCAGTTGCAGCGGGCAGATGTGACCCGTGAGCAGGTCAGAAGCACGCTGGGGTTTCTGCTGGATAGGCAAGTGGCGGGCCAGACTGCACTGGATGGGCTGGACCGCGCGGCGCTGGCTCCTACGGCGGCAGCGGAACTGGACCGAATGGACAAACTGGGTGTGGACCGCTACCGCCAACTCACCCTGGGCTATGGTGGCAGTCTCAATGATGTGGACACTGCCGAAAGCGGAGTCACACTGGACTTCGCCGCCAAAAGTGCTGAACTTAGTCCCGCCCGCGCAGCAGCGCTCACGCAAGTTCTGGAGGACTGGACTAAAGACCCGCAGACCCATGACGAGGTCATTATCTTCAACCTTTGCCAGGATTATCCCCAGAAGTGCCGCATCAAGGTATACGCTTTACCACTGGAAGACGGCAGCCTGCGTGTGCTGGCGCTGGGGCATCAGGGACTCAATACGGGGCTGTGGTACGACTTCCCGGCGGGCAGTGACCGCATCTCACGGCGCGGCTACTTTGGGAATGTGCCGCTCCAGCAGGAGTGGAAACCTGGCCCAGCCTGGCGTGGTCCAGTGGCGGTCAAGCGCATACAGCTGGAAGTGCTGGAAGTGGGCGGGCAGCAGCTACCATTCGTGGAGGAGAACACTGGGGCTGCTGGCAAGTAAGCCGGGGGCGAGAATCTTTTCCCGGCTTATCATGTCCCCCATGACACAACCAGACCTGTCTGCACTCCTAGACCGCGACTCGGCCCAGGCTGAACTGTTCGAGCTGCTGCGAATTCCTTCGGTCAGCTCCGACTCTGGCCGCAAAGAGGCGATGGGCCGCACCGCCGAGTACCTGCGGGCCAAGCTGGCTGCCCTGGGCTTTAGCGCCCGCGTGGACGAAACGCCGGGGCACCCGGTGGTCTACGCCGAGCGCCTGGACGCCCCTGGCAAGCCCACGGTGCTGGTGTACGGCCACTACGACGTGCAGCCCGAAGATCCGGTGGAGGAGTGGGTCAGCCCGCCCTTTGAGCCCGAAGTCCGCGAAGGCCGCATCTACGCACGCGGCGCCACCGACGACAAAGGCCAGGCCTACGCCCATGTGCGCGGCGCCGAACTGCTGCTTTCGCAGGGCGAGTTGCCGGTCAACCTCAAGTTTCTGCTCGAAGGCGAAGAAGAAATCGGCAGCCCCAACCTGGAACCCTACCTGGAAGCCCACCGGGATGAGCTGGCGTGCGACGTCATCGTGATTTCGGACGGCAGCCGTTTCGCCAAGGACGTGCCCACCGTGACCTACGGCCTGCGCGGAATCGCTTATGTGGACGTGCTGGTGCAGGGGGCAGCCCGCGACCTGCACTCCGGGTCGTACGGCGGCGCGGCGCCCAACCCCATCAACGCGCTGTGCAGCATCATCGCCCAACTCAAGGACGAACAGGGCCGCATCACCATTCCCGGCTTCTACGATTCGGTAGAGCCCCTGACCGAAGAGGAGCGCCAGATGTGGGCCGAGCTGCCGCACTCGGACGAGGAATTCGCCGGCAGCATCGGAGCCTCGGCGCTGCCCGGCGAGCAAGGGTACACCACGCTGGAGCGCATCTGGGGCCGGCCCACGCTGGACGTGAACGGCATCTGGGGCGGCTTTCAGGGCGAGGGCAGCAAGACCGTGATTGCCGCCAAAGCCGGCGCCAAAGTGTCGTGCCGCCTGGTGCCTGGACAGGACCCGGACGACATCATCCGCCGCATGCAGGAGTACATCCCCAGCCTGGCCCCGGCGGGCGTGCAGGTAGAAGTGCGGGCCTCGCACGGCGGGCAGCCGGTCAAGTTTGACCTGAGCAGCCCCTTTATCAAGGCCGCCGACCGCGCCCTGGAGCGGGTGTATGGCCGCCCCGCCGCTTTTGGCCGCACCGGGGGCAGCATTCCCATCGTGGCCGATTTTGCCCGCATTCTGGGTGCGCCGGTGCTGCTGGTAGACCTGGGCGTGAACGAGGACGGCCTGCACAGCCCCAACGAGAGCTTTTCGCAGGAGGATTACTTTAACGGCATCCTGACCAGTGCGTATCTGATGCAGGAAATTGCCCGTGCGGGCGAGAGCAAGTAGCAATCGCCCTTGCGAGCGAGAGCAAGGAGCGAAGGAGGGTGGTGGGCTGTCCCGCCGCCCCGGAAGGAATGCCATGACCGATAAAGAAAAAGCACCCACCCGCCTGGGCTTTTTGGCGTCGCACGGGGGCAGCGGGGCGCGGGCCATCGCAGCGGCGTGCCGGTCCGGCGAGCTATCCGCGCTGCCGGTGGCCCTGGCAAGCAACAACAGCACTTCGTCGGCCCTGGCCTGGGCGCGGGCCGAGGGGCTGGCCGCCGCGCACCTCAGCAGCGCCCGCTTCCCGGACCTGGCCGCGCTGGACCGCGCACTGCTGGAGTTTTTGCAGCAGCAGCGAGTAGATGTGCTGGTGCTAAGCGGCTACATGAAGGTGTTGGGGCCGCAGGTGCTGGGCGCGTACGCGGGGCGCATCCTCAACATCCACCCCAGCCTGCTGCCCAGCTACGGTGGCCCCGGCATGTACGGCGACCGGGTTCACGCTGCTGTCATCGCGGCGGGCGAGCGCGAGTCAGGGGCCACGGTGCATCTGGTCACGGCCGGGGTGGATGAAGGCCCCATCCTGGCCCAGAGCAACGTGCCGGTGCTGCTGACCGATTCTGTCGAGCAACTCCGCGCCCGCGTGCAGGCCACCGAGGGGCCGCTGTATGTGAGGGCGCTGCGGCGCTTCCTGGCCGGTGAAGGGCGGCCCGGTGCGCCGTAAGCTCCACGACCTGCGGGAGTGGACCGGGGCGCTGACCCAGACGCAGCGCCTCATCCCTTTCGGTCATTTCCTGATGGTGGAGTTCACCGCCTACTGCATCCGGCAGCCGCTCACCGTGGACTTTGACGGCGAACCACTGCGACTGTTCGACCACCGCCATCGCTGGATTCTGGCACATCCGCTGCACGAGTCATTGGGGATGCTCTGACCGCTACTGGCCGTGCAGGGCTATTTGCAATCCGGGCTAGCTTTGGGGTAAGCTGCTTGCCGCTGGATCGGTGTCCGAGTGGTTGAAGGAGCACGCCTGGA
>JAUNHF010000068.1 GCA_030524065.1 Deinococcus sp. | reverse complement strand
GCCCAGGCGAGTGCCTCGGCCAGCGCGGGGTCGGGGTCGTCCTGCCACTCCACGCACAGCACGCGCTGTCCCGGCAGCAAGGCGGCGCGGCGCACTGTGGGCAGGGTCATGGCGGCGGCTTCGGCGGCGAAGGGGTGGAGCGTGCCTTGCGCGTCCCGTACCGCTTTTCCGGCACGGCCCAGCAGCCACAGCCGCCCCTGTTCGTCGAGTTGCGCGGCGTCCCCGGTGCGGTGCCACACCTGCCCGCTGACCGGGTCGCGCCACTTGGTTTCGCTGTCGCCCCGACCATCCAGATAACCGGGCAGGACGTGCCCCCCACTGACCAGCAGTTCGCCGGGACAGCCGGGAGGGAGGCAGGCGGCCCGCAGCGCGGCGGCATCGGGATAGGTGAGGGGGCCGGAATGCTCGGGCACGAGGCACACGTCCAGCTCGGGAATCGGTGGCCCGGCCAGCAGCCCGCCGCCCTGCCGGGTGCGGTGCAGGTCGGCGGGCGTCACCTCCGACCAGGACTGGTGGGCGATGGGTTCGACCTCGGTGCTGCCGTACACGCTGACGAGTTCGGCGCGGGGGGCGGCGCGGCCCAGCAACTCCAGCGTGCGCGGAAAGACGGGGCCGCCGCCCAGAAAAAGGCGCGTCATGGGCAGGGTTTGGCCCTCTGCGAGCGCGACTTCGGCCAGGGTGTGCAGCAGCGCGGGGCTGGCGGCCACCGCATCGGCGGGAAACTGGCGCAGTTGCCGCAGCACGCGCCGGGCGTCTATCTCGGCGGGGCGGCTGAGGCTGGTGTCGGGCAGCAGCGCGGTGCGCCCGCTGGCGAGACTGGCGAGGCCCACCACAGCCAGCGTGACGAGGTCGGTTTCGCCGGGGCGGTGGTGCAGATGTTTCGCCAGGACACGGTGCTGCTCGGCCAGAAACCTGTGCGTCCGCACAGCCGCCTTGGGCTGCCCGGTGCTGCCGCTGGTAAAGGTGATGAGGGCGGGGTGGCTTTCCGGCAGGGCCAGGGGTCGCGGCTGGGGCGGCAGGGCAGGCCGGGCGGCCCAGTCCACGCTGCGCGGCCACCAACCGCCCACGCGCACCCGCAGCGGAATCCGGCGCACTTCGGGCAGGGCCAGCAGCGGCAGGGCGCGGGGCACGGCCACCAGCAGGTCGGGCGGCACGCGCCGCAGCGCCGAACGCAGGTGGGCCAGTCCCGCGCCGGGGTCCACCACCACCGCCACCAGCCCAATGCGCCACAGCGCGACCAGCGTGACATACAGTTCCGGACTGAGCGGCGTGAGCAGCAGTGCCCGCTGCCCGACCCGCACCCCCTGTTCGCCCAGCAGCGCCGCCACCCGCTGCGTCTCGCGGTCGAAGTCGGCAAAGGTGAGGGTCAGCCCCCGCCGGTCCACGATGGCGGGCGTGTCCCCCTGGGTGCGGGCGAGTTCGCCCAGACGCTCGGCAAGGTTCATAACTCTCGCCCCAGCAGCGCGTAGCGCCGGATGACCTCGCCACGGCTGGCACTCAGGGCCGCGCTCTCGTTGCCGTCCCACATCAGGGCGTGGACGACCTCGGGCACCCCGGCGGCAAAGGCGCGGGCATGAAAGAGGTTGCTCAGGTGCCGCCCCAGCCCGGCTTCGGCGCGGCCCGGCCTGACCGCCAGTGTCTTGAGGACGAGGGCGCCGCTGCCGGGGTCGGGGTAAGCGAACACGAAGCCCACCAGTTCCTCGCCGCGTTCGACCAGCCACACCCAGTCCAGCGGCACGCGCCCCAGCAGCGGGCGGTACAGCCCCTCGAACGCCGCGAGCGGCAGCGGCGAATACAGCGGGTTGCCTGCAAACGCCGCCAGCGACAGCGCGTGCAGCGCCCGTAAGTCGGCACTCAGCCGGGGTTCCGAGAGGGTGGGCGAGCGCCGGGTCACGTCGGCAAAGCGCCGCGCCAGTTCTTCGGCGCGGGGGTCGGGCGGGTGGGTGGCGGGCGTCGCCACTGCCGAGTGGTAGCCCAAACGAGGCGTGAATCCGGCGGCCTCCCACCCGGCCAGTTCTACTGGGGAGGTCTGCGGCTCCAGCAGGAAGGGCGGGCGCGTGCCGGGGTCGGTGACCACCCGGTAACTGAACCACGTGCTGCCGTTCAGCGGTCCCAGCGCGACCTTCGCCCCCAGCGAGCGCAGTTCGGCGCAGGCGGCCTCCAGCAGCGCGGGCAGGTCAGCCCCGTCCAGCAGCGCGGGCGTGCCGATCAGTCCCGTCCGCTGGCCTGCCCAGCTTGGCCCCTCCCACAGCCCGACCTGGGCCACCGCCCTGCCGTCACGCTCCAGGCTCAGCACCCGCAGGGGCGGCGGCGCGGCGGCGAGCGGCGAGAGGTCGGGGTGCGGCGGCAGGGGACGGGTGGTGAAGGTCATGGCAACTCCTCGAAAGGGGAAAGGGGGAGCGGAAAAGGGACGGAAGGTCGGCGGTCAGGGCCACACCAGCAGCGTAAATACCCCGGTCAGGCCCAGCAGGACAATCTGGCGCGGCAGGTTCAGGAGGTGCCGGGCCGACAGCAGACCGCACAGCAGCAGCGCCCCGGCGACCAGCGCCGTACCCGTGAGCACCTGCGCTGCGCTCGCCCCATGCAGCAGCGCCCAGGGGAGCAGCACCAGCAGGCTCAGGCCCAGCCCGGTCAGCAGGTCACGCCCGCTGGCGGGGTGCATGGGCGCTTCGAGTTCGCCCGACTGACGGCTGAAGGCCCCCAGCCCGGCGAGCTGCGCGGCCCAGCACACCGTGAAGCCGTACAGCGCCCGCTCCTCACCCAGCCCCCGCACCGTCAGCAGCCACATCAGCCCCGGAATCGCCAGCGACACGATGACCTGCACGCCGTAGTCGGCCAGGGGCCGGGGGGCCGCCGGACGCCGCGCCCAGTACAGCGCCAGGGCCGCCGCCGCCACCGTGACCGGGGCCAGCAGCCACGCCGGACTGCCCAGGGTCAGGCACAGGTAAAGGCCCAGCGCCGTACTCGCCAGCGCTCCCGCCGTCAGCGGCATCCGGCGGCGCAGCACGAAGACCAGCACCGTCAGCAGGGTGATGCTGGCGAGGTGTTCGAGTTGCAGGCGCAACGTAGCCTCGCGGTGCCCGTCCACGGCGATGAAGGTCGCCAGCGGCACCAGCACGTTGTCGATGCCTTCCCAGGCGATGGCCTCGATCAGCATGGTCAGCACCGCCACCAGCGCGGCAATCGCCAGCGACTCGGCGCGGCCCACGTCGCTCAGGAGCAGCAGCGGCACATGCGTCACCAGAAAAGTCACGGCGGCGAAGGCCACGCTTCCCTCCACGCTCTTGAACCCATCGGCTCCGGCGTAGCGGATGCGCCCGTAGTTGACCCCGGCCAGCGCCGCCAGCCCGTCAGCGAAGGTCAGCACCGCCAGAGGAATGACGTAGAGGACAGGGTCGCCCTGCGCCAGCACGTACAGCCCCGCCACCGACAGCAGGAAATACACGTCGCCGCCGCTGTGCCGCTCCACGTCGTGCAGCACGCCGCCGACCCGCTGACGCAGCGCCCGCACCCGCCGCAGCCCCAGCAACGCGCCCACGCTGAGGGCGCAGACCACCAGCACTGCCCAGGTTTCGCGCAGCAACCAGGGAAAACTCAGGGCCATCAGGCCCATGCCCAGGTGCATCAGCTTGCGGGCCGTTTCGGGGGCCAGCCCGCCCCGCACCTGCCAGGCCCGCGCCACCAGCAGCAGCCCGAGCAGCAGCAGGGCGGCGACCAGAATGCCGAGCAGCGGCGTCACCTCATCACCTCAATCATCCCGATCACCCCAGCGCGGCGGCCCGCTTCATGCCCCCTGCACCTCCCCGGTGTCTTGCCCGGCCAGGACTTCCTCGATGACCAGCCGCGAATAAAAAAAGGCCTTGTCCTGCGCGTGCAGCGCCTGCGCCTCGGCCTCCAGCGGCCTGAGCAAGGGGGCCAGTTGCGGGCCGCGTGAACGGGGGGCCAGCATGTTCCAGTACACCAACCGTCCGCCCGGTTGCCCGTCGCGGGCGAGGTGCGCCAGCAGGGTCTGGGTGGCGCCCTCACTCATGTACTCGAAGATGTCCGACAGGTTGAAGCGGCTGATGCTGCGCTCGGGGGCAGCCTCCAGAAAGGCTTCGACGCTCTGCTGGTGCCATTCCAGGCGGCCCAGACGCGAACGAATCGTCTCGAAATGCTCGGGGCGCAGGTAGAGGGGCAAGTGTTCGCCGTGCTGCCCGGTCAGAATCCAGGTGAGGTAGGGATTGCGGCTGGGGTCGAGGACACTCAGGGCGTGTGTCACCCGCCGCTGGATGCCCGCCGCCACGTCGCCCTCGACGTACTTGAAGAATTCCGGGTCACGGCCCAGTCGCCCCATCAGCGTGCGCGAAAAAAACACGCGAAACGGCCAGTGCCAGCGCCAGGTGTTCACCCGCTGACGGTAGAACGCCTCGCGCTGGGCCGGGGATTGGTCGCGCAGCAGCGTCTCCACGTCGCGTCGCGGCAGCATCAGCGGCAACACGAAGCGGCGAAAGAGGTCGAAATACCGCTCGAACTTGCCCACCTGCCCCGAGCCGATGCCCCGCCGAACTGCGGGCAGCCGGGCGTCCCAGAAGTCGCGGGCCTGGGGCGTCAACTGGGTGCGGCAGTGACGGTAGAGTTCCTCGCGCCGGGTGCTGGGGCGACTGCCGACGAGTTCGAGCAGTTCGGCGTGGCTGAGCACCTGAAAGGCCGCCACCCGCAGCGCGAGGCAGTGCAGTTGCGCGGCGCTGAGGTCGAGGGCCACCACCCGCGCCGCGTCCGTCGTCAGCAGGGCCAGGGCGTTGTCGCCCGCCGAGCAGATGCTCAGCACCGTGTCGCCCGGCTGCACGTCCAGTGCCGCCAGCAGCACGTCGGCGTCCTCCCAGACCTGGGCATAGCGCACCTGCTCGAAACTGGCCCGCGACAGGATTTCGCTCATGAGGACAGTTTAGGTTCTCGGACGCCCTTCGCCTCCTGAGGGAAGCGAACCCGAAGCCAGCCGCGTCACCCGCCCGGTCTGCCCGTCGAGTTCGACCAGGTCGCCGTCGCGCAGCCAGTCCATCAGCCCGTCCACTGCCACCACCGCCGGAATGCCCAGTTCGCGGGCGACGATGGCGCTGTGCGAGAGCAGGCTGCCGCGCTCCACGACCAGGGCACGGGCCATGTTCAGAATCAGAATCCAACCGGGGTCGGTGCGCTCGGCCACCAGAATGGCGGGTTCGTGCAGCTCGGCGGTGGCGGGGTCGCGCACCACCCGCACCGGGCCGCGAATCACGCCGGGCGAGCAGCCCACCCCCTGCCGCTCGTCACCGCCCAGGCTGCTCTGCGGACGCGGTGTGGGCGTGACGAGACCGAGGTGCAGCGCCCCGCGCACACTGAAGCGCCGCGCTGGGGGCAAATACTTGCGGTAGGTGCCGAATTCCCGGCGGCGCAGCGCGACCAGGCCGCGCACGTCGGTGGTTGAGGTGGTGCCCTCGGCCAGTCCCAGCACTTCCTCGACTTCGAGATAAAACACGTCGTCGGGGTGGTCGAGCCTTCCGGCCTCGGTGAGCCGCACACCGCACTCGCGCAGGATGCGCCGCGCCCGTCCGAAAACGCGGGTGCGCTCCAGGCGTAGGTTCTCGCGCTGCCGCACCTTGTCCCGCGCCTCGGCCAGCGCCCAGCGGAAGACGGGCCGCTGCCAGCCGCTCAGCGCGGCGAGTGCCCTGGCTTCGGCGTCGTCGCGCTTGCGCTGCGCTCCGTGTTCCTGCCCGCCGTGCCGCATCTGCCGCGCCACCGCCCGCCACAGCGGGGTGGGGTCGTCGTGCAGGGTGCGGCTTTCGAGTTTCAGTTCGTCGTTGGTGCGCTCCCCGAATTTCCGCAGGTACTCGCGCCCTCCGGTCAGGGCGTGCGGGGGCAGTTCGGCCTCTATGTCAGCGACGCTGCCCGTTTCCAGCAGCGGCAACAACCGGGGCGGAATCAGGGCCGCCAGTTCCGTGATGCGCTCGGCGGGTTCGGCGCTCACCATGCCGCCCGTCGCGGTAATCAGGTCGTTCTGTAGTGTCCCACTCTCGTCGCCCAGCCACGACTGACACAGTTGCTTGAGCAGCCCGTAATGCACCATCGCCATGAAATCGTTGACCAGCGGGGCGTCCCAGCGGTGCAGCAGGCTCGCTTCGAGTTCGCGGTAGTGGGCCACCAGCCCGGCCAGCGAACGCTGCTCCAGCGGGGGCGCGGGCGGGGCCAGCACCCGTTCCAGCCGCGCCAAAAACGCCTGGGTGGTGTGCGGCAGCCCCCGGTGCGCCCGCACCAGTCCGGCAGCGGTGCGGGCCAGATGCAGCGCGTCGGCCACCCTGCTCCGCTCCGACTCGATTCGGACACCCGGCGGCATCCCCTCGGCGACTCCCATCATCGTTTCCATAAAGCGGCGGTTGACGCTGAATCCCGGCAGCAGCGCCAGCGCCTGATACCAGTGCGACAGGTTGTAGTAGATGCGGCCCTGGTACAGTCCGATCATGCCGTCCAGCACACTGCCGTTCGCCATGATGTCGGCGTCCGAAACGCCCAGGAGCGAGAGCAGGCGGCGATAGACCGCGCTGTAGGCCCGCCGCGCGAAGGAAAAGGTAAGTGGGGTGGTCACGCCCGAATAGCTCTCCACGATGTTGCTGTTGTCCCACCATGACACCGGGTCGTTGGGATACGAAAAGTCGCGCTGCTCCAGCCCCAGCGTGGTGATCGCCCGCGATTGCAGCAGCCACAGCCCGGAGTCGTCCACCGCCCACTCGATGTCCTGCGGCCTGCCGAAGTGGGCCTGACACTCGCGGGCCAGGGCGGCAATCTCCTCGATTTGCCCGGCGCTCAGCAGGGCGTCCGGCTGTTCGCCCGGCCAGCCTTCCGCACCTACCCGGTAGGTTTCCCCGGTTTCCTCGCCGCTTACCAGGCTTTCGCCCAGGCCACGCACGGCGCTGACCACCACTGTGTCGCGTTCGCCCGTCACGGGGTCGGCGCTGAAGGCCACGCCCGCCGCTTGCGCCGCCACCATCGGCATGACGACCACGCCGGGGGCCGACTGGGTGTCCAGGCCGTGCTCGGCGCGGTAACGCAGCACCGGGCCGCTCAGCCCACTGCGCCACACGGCGGCCACCCAGTCCGGCACCTCGGCGGCGGGCACGTTCAGAAAGGAGTCGAGTTGCCCGGCGAAGGAATGCTCCGCGCCGTCCTCGTCCAGGGCGCTGGAACGCACCGCGTACGGCCCCGGCCCCAGTGGGGGCAGTGCCTCCAGAATGGCGCGGGCGACGGCAGGCGTGGGGTGGTCGGGCAGGTCGCGCCCGTTCCACTCGCAGGCGGCGGGCAGCACCGCCACGAAGGGCGGCACGCGCCCTAGGCGAGCGGCGGTCAGTTCGGCCAGGGCGCGGGCTTTGCCCCCTGCGGCCCCGGCCAGGAGGTCGGCCTGCGAAGCGATGATGTTCATGCGGTGCCTCCATGCGTTGGGGAGGGGAAGTCCATGAAAAGAGCAGTCACGTCGCCCGCCCCAGCGCCAGGGCGAGATAACTGACCAGAACGACAGCAGCACTCACGGCCTCAATGCGGGCAGCGGCGCGGGGCGTCCGCTCCTGCCGGAAAGTCCAGGCGGCCCATCCCGCCAGCCCCCAGGCCAGCAGCGGCAGCCCGCGCCAAAAGCCCTGGGAGAAAGCGGCGGCGCTCAGGCAGGCCAGTCCCGATCCAGCCAGCCACGCAAGCAGCGCCCCCGGAATGCCCCAGGCGGCGGTGTAGGTCTCGACCCCTTCGCGCTCCTGTTGGGGAGCGTAGATTTTGCGCCCGATCTCGAGCGTCAGGCCCACGCCGAAGCTGACCAGGGCCAGCCCGACCAGCGCCGTCACGGGCACGTCGCGCCCCGGTGCCGCCCACACCCAGCCGCTCGCCAGCAGTTGCAGCAGCGGCACGATGGGCTGATGGCTCAGCAGGTAGGCGGCAGGTCGCGCCTTCAGCCAGCGAGGAATAAAAAATTCCGCCGTCATCAGGGCCATGAAGCCCCAGCACAGCAGCAGCAACGGCAAAAGGCCGGGCCGAAGCGCCAGCACCAGTGCCAATTGCAACGCCGCCGCCAGAAGGCCCAGGGTTCTGAGTTCGCTCAGCCGCACCAGCCCACGCGGCACCGGGCGTTCGGGGCGGTATCTGGCGTCTGTCTCGGCGTCCTTGAATTCGTCCAGCACGCGCAGTTGGAAAAACGCCAGCAGGTTGACGAACGTGGCAGGCAGCAGCCAGTGCCACTCCGGGGCCGCGCCCCTCGCCCCCGACACGAACGCCAGCACACAGGCCGTGGTCAGCGTGACCAGCAGGGCGTGCCGCAGCAGCGGAAAACGCTCGGCCTGGTACTGCCACCAACGGGTCACGGGCAC
>JAUNHF010000067.1:1484-8441 GCA_030524065.1 Deinococcus sp. | reverse complement strand
CTATCTGCCATTCCTGCGTGATGAAGTGATTCCGCGTGTAGAAGGCGAGCTGGCCGACTGGGGCACGCCCCTGCGGGCCAGCGAGCGCGGGCTGTGGGGGGCCAGTCTGGGCGGGCTGATTTCGCTGTATCTGGGCAGCGAACACCCGGAGCTGTTCAGCCGGGTGGTCAGCCACTCCGGGGCCTTTGTCGCCCGGCCCGGCGCCGTCACCGCCGAGGGCAAAGTCAACGTGCTGGACGCGGGCGAATGGCTGCGGGAGCGCCTGGAGGCGGCCCCGCCCCGGCACCTGCGGGTCAGCCTGGACACCGGACTGCTGGAGTGGCTCACCGCGCCCAACCGCCGCATGGCCGCCGCCCTGGCTGACGGGGGCGTGGAGCACAGCTACCGCGAGTTCCCCGGCGGGCACAACTGGGTCACCTGGCGGCAGGCCCTGACCTGGGCGCTGCTGGACCAACTGAGCGACTGAGAGGGCCACGCTCCATGAGTATCTGGTAACTTCCTCATCAACCCCCTGCCCCCGGCTGGCACACTGGACTCCATGCGACCTCTGGCCCAAGGAACCTTGCTGCTCGGCCTCGCGCTGGGCCTGAGCCTGCCTGCGGCGCAGGCCGAAGTGATTGTCTACACTGACGCCCAGGCCCACACCGTCAGTCAGACGGTGGTTCACCGCACGGCGGGCGACTGGCAAGCCGGCACCCTCAACGCCCTGCGGCTGGACGGCGACGCGCTGATGGCCGGGGGCGAGCGTGGCATGTACACCAGCCCCGAGCTGCCGGTCGCTCCCTTTGACGAGCTGGTGCCCAGCTGGAACGTGCAGACCCCAGGCGGCTACGCGGTGCTCAAGGTCCGCGCCCGGCTGGCTTCGGGCTGGACCGACTGGTATTCGTTCGGGCGCTGGAGCCGCAGCGAGGACCGCTATTCGCTCAAATCTCAAAAAGACGCGCACGGTGAAGTGCTGACCGACACCCTGCGCTTAAGGGGCAAGGCGACAGCGGTGCAGTACCACCTGTCGCTGGTCGGCGCTGGCACCCGCGCCAGCCTGGTGGCCCTGAACACCACAGACCGCTCGCAGCAGGCCAAGTCGGGGGTGCAGGCCGGCAATCCGGCCCTCTGGAACCGGGTGATCAATGTGCCGCAGCGCTCGCAGATGCTGTATCCGGACGGGGGAGAGGTGTGGTGCAGTCCCACCAGCGTGAGCATGATTTTGGCCCACCTGGGGACCAACGTGCCGGTGCCGCAGGCGGCCAAGGGCACCTACGACCGCGTGTACGAGGGCACTGGCAACTGGGCCTTTAATGCCGCTTATGCCGGCGAGCTGGGCTACAGCGCCTACATCACCCGCCTGCCCAGTCTGGCCGCCGCTGAGGAGTTCATTGCGCGGGGGCAGCCGCTGGCCGTGAGCCTGGGCTGGGGCCGGGGCGAACTGAGCGGTGCGCCGCTGCCCAGCAGCACCGGACACCTGATGGTGTTGGTCGGCTTTGACGCGCAGGGCAATCCGGTACTGAACGACCCCGCCGCGCCCACCGACGCTGCCGTGCGCCGCACCTATCCCCGCGCCCAGTTCGAGCGGCTCTGGCTGGGGCACAGCGGGGGCCTGAGCTACGTCATCGAAAAGGGCTGATTACTTTTTAAGATGCACAGGTATAATTGTAACTATTAATCTTTTGATTTAGCATAGATAGCTTCCAATTATGATCTCGTTCGGCTCTTTTAAGGGAATCTAACTGATTGTTGTATTGAGTGATCAGAGAATTGGTGTAATACACATTTGGAGAGTAGGAAGATTTTGCCATGTTGATTTGAGACATCAAGCTGTTCAAGCTCCGAATCTTGCTATTCATTGTCTGCATATCTTGATCCAGTATCCGTTGCTGGGCGAGAATATTACTGCGTTCCATAGAACAGTATTGGGCAGATGCTGCCTGTGAACTGCCGAAAGCCATGATCCCCACTAGACAAATCCATTTCTTGAACATGGGCATAGGCTATGTCATCACTTAGATAGGGGAGTGCACATTTGAGCAGAGTGGGAGACTCCTTCGACTCACTCAAACTCCACCACCACCCCGGCCCCGTCCGCCTGAGCGCGGGCGGCCAGCAGGCGGGTCTGGGCGGCGGGCAGCAGTGAGCGCAGCGGGTTGTCCCACAGGGCGCGGGCCAGCTTGGAAGCGCGGCGCACCCGCACCGTTTCGCCGCTCTGGGCCAGCGCAGCGGCGGCCAGCAGCGCCTGGGCCGAGGGCGGCAGCGGGTCCAGCGGGTCCAGCGGCACTTCGGCGGTCACGCGCTCACCGGGGCGGCGCAGGGTCACGCGGGCCAGCTGGCGGCTTTCGCGCACCTCCAGGTTGACCTCAGCCCAGTGCCCGGTCAGGGGGCCGGTGTGCTGACCCAGCCGCGCTGCGTTGGCTAGGTCGTGGGCGGCGCGCATGTGGCGGCGGGTGCGCGGCACATAGGACAGCCGCAGGGCAATGTCCCGCGCCAGGGCCAGGTCCAGCACCTCGTCGCGCAGCGGCCACAGGCTGCTCGGCCCCCTGGCCTTGCCTATGGCGTTCAGCACCGCCCAGTTGTCGGAATAGATGCTCAGCGGCTGCCCGGCGGGGGCGCTGCGCACCGCTTCCAGCACGGCCCGCATTTCGGCGGCGTTGTTGTCTGGGGCCTGTAGCTGACCGCCGATGCGCCGGGGCAACTCGCCCCCGTCCAGCAGCACCAGCCCCCAGCCACCCTGCCCGCGCTCTGCCTCTTCCTCACGCCAGCTGGCGTCCACGTAGGCGTGATTCATGCCGTCCAGTATGTCATTCTGAGTTCATGACCAACAGCGGTGAATTAGATGTTTTGGCCCTGTACCGCGAGGCTGGAGCGTTTCATGAAGGCCACTTTCTGCTTGCCTCCGGCCGTCACTCGCCCAAATTTCTGCAAAGCACCACGCTGACCCAGTACCCGCAGTACACCGCGCAGCTGGCGCAGGGCCTGGCGGCGCGGTTGCGGGAGCGCGGCGTCCAGGCCCGGCTGACCGTCGGCCCAGCGATGGGCGGTGTGGTCCCGGCCTACGAGGTGGCCCGTGCGCTGGGCGTGCGCTCTATCTTTGCCGAAAAAGACGGCCAGGGCGGCATGAAAATCCGCGAAGCCTTCAGCCTGGAGGCCGGCGAGTCGTTCGTCGCCATTGAGGACGTGCTGACCACCGGCGGCAGCGTAATGAAAGCGGTGCAGGCCGCCGAAGCGGCGGGCGGCAAGTGCGCTGCCATCGCCTGCATCATTGACCGCCGCAGCCCAGACAGCGACCCCCAGGAACTGAACGGCTACCCGCTGGTGGCCCTGACTCGTGTGCATTTCGATACCTACGCTCCGGATGAAGTGCCGGAGTGGCTGGCAGCGATTCCCTTGCAGGAGATTTGAGGGCGAGGGTGGGTGAGGGGCGGGGTGGCCTTTACCTCCTGCCGCCGCGCAGCACTGCTTTAGAATGCCCCCCATGAACCGCATCGAAGCCGACCTGATTGCCACGGACCTCAAGTTCGCCATTGTCAGCACCCGCTGGAACCACTTCATCGTGGACCGGCTGGTGGAGGGCGCCGAGCTGGCCTTTGTGCAGCATGGCGGCAGCAGTGAGAATCTGGACCATTACCTGGCCCCCGGCTCCTACGAGGTGCCGCTGATCGCCCGCCGCCTGGCCGAAAGCGGCCGGTACGACGCGGTGGTGTGCCTGGGCGCCGTGATCAAGGGTGACACCGACCACTATGACTTCGTGGCGGGCGGCGCAGCCAACGGCATTCTGAACACCAGCCTTCATACCGGCGTGCCGGTGGCCTTCGGCGTGCTGACCACTGACACGGTAGAGCAGGCCATGAACCGCGCCGGTATCAAGGCCGGCAATAAGGGCGCCGAAGCCGTGCTGGCGATGGTGGAAACGGTCAACTTGCTGCGGCAAGTTTGAGGCGCTTGGGCGGGGCCAGTTGGCCTCCCCATGCTCGCTGACTTTAGCTGCCTACCCGCACCGCCCGCACCAACCGCTCCCGTCCGGTCAGGTCCGGGTGGACCCCGGCCTGCCAGCCCTGGCCTGCCAGCTCAGCGGCAAAAGCGTGGGCGTTGCGCCCGTCCAGCTCCAGCCACAGCACGCCGCCGGGGGCCAGCACACCCACCGCCTGCGCTGCCAACCGCCGCGCCAGCGTCAGTCCATCGGGGCCGCCGTACAGGGCCAGAGCCGGGTCATGGTTCACCTCTGGGTCTAGCGTTCCGGCGTCGCTGCCCGGCAGATAGGGCGGGTTGCTCAGTATTAGATCAAAGGCTTGGCCGGCCAGCGGAGCCAGCAGGTCGCCCAGCACAAATGTTACGTCCAGGGCGTTCAGCGCGGCATTTTCCTGGGCCAGCGCCAGCGCCTGTGCACTGATGTCGGTGGCGGTGACCCGGCTGCCGGGCCGCGCCGCCTTCCACCCCAGTGCCAGTGCTCCGGTGCCGGTGCCGATGTCGGCCACCCGCTGCGCCTGTTCCACCGCCGGGTCGTTCAGGGCCAGATGCAGCAGCCACTCGGTTTCGGGGCGTGGAATCAGGGCGCGGCGGTCGCAGCGCAGGCGCACACCGCCCCATTCCACCGTGCCCAGCAGGTATTGCAGCGGCTCACGCGCCAGCCGCCGGGCCAGCAGCGCGTCCAGCTGCCGGTGCGTGGCCGGGTCCAGCAGGTCCTGGGCGCGCAGCAACCGGGCCGTGCGGTTCAGTCCGGTCACCTCTTCCAGCAGCGCTTCCGCGTCGCTGTGCGCCGAGGGCACGCCCGCCGCCTCCAGCCGCGCCGCCGCCTGCGCCTGCCACCCGCGCAGGCTGAGGGCTGCTGCGCCCCCTGGGGAGTTAGCGGGCCGGGGCAGGTTTGACCACCAGGCGCCGGCCATTGCCTTCGCCCACCGACTGCGTGACCACATACGGGTTGTCCTTGAGGGTCATGTGAATCATGCGCCGGTCGGCGGGGTTCATCGGCTGAAAGGTATGGCTTTCGCCGCTGCTGACCACCGCTGCGGCCACCCGGTCGGCAATCTGCTGCAGCATCTGGAAGTGGCGGCTGCGGTAGCCGCCCACATCAATGCGGACCCGCAGGTGCTCGCCTTCGGGCAGGTGCTTGGCGACAGCGGCGTAGGCCAGGGTATCGAGCGCCTCAATGACGTGGCCCTCGCGGCCGATCAGGCGGCCCACCTCTTCGCCGCTGATTTCGCCGCTGAGGTGATCGCCGTCACGGGTCACCCGCACGGTCAGGCCTGGGCCGAACCGCTGGGCCACGCCACCCAGAAAGTCTTCCAGCACTGCCTGCGGGTCGCTGGAGGGCTGGTCGGATTGCTGTGGGCCTGCGTACTGTGCGCTGGCCTGCGGCGAGGAGTATGTGCCGCTGCCCAGCCTAGAGAAATCGGGCGCCGGGACGGAGAGAGAAGCCGGCGCTTTGGCCGCCGGGGTGGAGAGCAGGTTGGGAGAAGAGGTGTCGTCATCAGCGTCACTGATACCCAACCCCGCCAGGTAGTCGTCGAGGTCCTTTGGGTCATGCATGGCCGCAGTCTAGTGCACGGCCCAGCGCCTGCTTGAAAGCCTGGTGTGGAGGGCCTGCGCACAGGCCCGCTCCGAAGTTCGGTGCCGGCTTCAGCAAACCTTGCTCTTTCGCGCCGCAGCGGCCCAGGCGCTACCCTACAGGCATGGCAAACCTCAGCTCCTCGACCATCATGCTTACCGGAGCCGGCACTCCGCTTGCAACCGCCATCGCGCAGGAACTGGAAGATGCCGGCGCACAGCTGGTGCTGGTCGGACAGGGTGAAGACCTCGCCCGCGCCGCCGACCGCTTTCCCGCCACCGAAGTGTTTGACCTGGACCTCAGCGACGCGGCCAGCGTGGAGCGTCTGCGCACCGTGGAAGTGGACGCCCTGGTGCATACCGGCGGGATGTTCAGCCCCCAGCCTGCGCTGGACGCTGGCCCCGCCGACTACGAGCGGCTGTTCGCGGCCAATATGCAAAGCCTCTTTCACGCCATCCAGGGGGCGCTGCCCCACATGCTGGAACAGGAAGACGGCGTGATTGTGGCGGTCAGTGCCCCCCGCGAGTCACGCGGCGAGGGCGCCGCCCTGTATCAGGCCAGCCGCGCCGCCATGACCAGCTATGTCCATAGCCTGCACACCGAGCTCAAGGGCCGGGGCATCCTGGGCTGCGTGGTTCACCCGATGGGCCCGATTGACACGCTGGAGCTGCGCGAAGCCGGCTATGAGTGGGAAGAACTGATTGACGCCCGTGGCCTCGCCAAGACGGTGGCGCACGCCCTGACCCGCCCGGCGCGGGCACACATCACCGAGCTGAAGGTGTATCCGCAGAAATAAAGCTCCCGCGAGCGGGGCGAGTACCAATTTGCCCCCCGCTCCCAGAGCTTCAGCGCCCTAAGACTTCAGTGTCCGCCGAAGTGGCCCAGCATCGGCACGTTGGGCTTCCACTCGGGGCGGGCCACCACTTCACCGAACAGGTCGTACTCGTCGCTGTCCTCACTGCGGGCCTGCACGATGTCGCCCACTTTGACCGGCCCGGCGAACTCGCCCGCGTGCAGGTACACTTGCCCGTCGATGCCGGGGGCGTCGCCTTTGGTGCGCCCGATCAGGCGGGTGCCGGGGGCGTCGCCCTGCTCCAAGTCGGCAGGGTCATCGTTGTACTCGTCAATAATCACGTCCATCACGCGGCCCACCTTCTGCGCCAGGCGCTCGGCGCTGATGCGCTGGGCCACCGCCATAAAGCGGGCCAGGCGCTCTTCCTTGACCGCCTCGGGCACTGCGCCGGGCAGGGCGTTGGCGTCGGCCTCGGGCACTTCGGAGTAGGTAAAGGCGCCCACCCGGTCCAGCTGCGCTTCCTCCAGCCAGTCGATGAGATAGCGGAAATCATCCTCCGTCTCGCCGGGAAAGCCGACCACGAAGCTGGAACGGATGGCGATGTCGGGGCAGATGCTCCGCCAGGAGCGCA
>JAUNHF010000067.1:0-1474 GCA_030524065.1 Deinococcus sp. | reverse complement strand
GGCTTCCAGGAAATCCAGCAATTCCTGGAAATCTTCCTCGGTTTCGCCGGGAAAGCCCACGATAAAGGTGGAGCGGATGGTCAGCTCCGGGCAAATCTCGCGCCAGCGGCGGATGGTGTCCAGCTGCTTGCCCGCACCGGGGCGGCGCATGGCCCTGAGTATTTTGGGGCTGGCGTGCTGGAGGGGCACGTCCAGATACGGCAGGATTTTGCCCTGGGCCATCAGCTCTACGATGCGGTCCACGTGCGGGTAGGGGTACACGTAGTGCATCCGCACCCAGGCGCCCAGCTCGCCCAATTTTACGGCCAGGTCGGTCAGGTGGGCGCGGACCTGCTCGCCCTGAAACTCGCTCTCGCGGTAGCGGAGGTCCACCCCGTAAGCGCTGGTGTCCTGAGCAATCACCACCAGTTCCTTGGTGCCGCCTGCCACCAGCCGGAACGCCTCGTACAGCACTGCGCCCGCGTCGCGCGATACTTGCAGGCCGCGCAGCTTGGGAATGATGCAAAAAGCGCAGGTGTGGTTGCACCCTTCGGCCACCTTGACGTAGGCGTAATGGCGCGGGGTCAGGCGCACACTGGGCGCGAACACGTCGCCGTGACGGGTGTTCTCGCGCTCTGGCAGCGCTGCGGCGGAGCGCGTGCCAGGGGCCGCTACCGGCAGCAGCCCGGTAAAAGCGTCCCCGTCTACCGGCAGCAGTTCGCGCACGTGGCCCATCACGTCGTCTACCGCTTCGCTGCCGGTAATGGCCGAGACTTTGGGGTGGCGCTCCATGATTTGTTCGGGGCGCTCGCCCAGGCAGCCGGTCACGATGACTTTGCCGGTGGCGTCCAGCGCTTCTCCGATGGCGGCCAGCGATTCCTCAACGGCCGGGGTGATAAAGCCGCAGGTGTTCACGATCACGGCCTGCGCGTCGGCGTAGCTGGGGGCCACCTCGTAGCCTTCGGCGCGCAGCTGGGTCAGGATACGTTCACTGTCTACCAGCGCTTTGGGGCAGCCCAGGCTGATAAAGCCCACGCGGGGAGCGGCGGCGGTGGGTGCAGTGGGGGGCAGGGTCTGGGTCATGGAACTCCTTGGCAGCAGGGATCGGGAGGCAGGGGACAAAGGGCCAGAGCGAAGCGGCCAGAGCGCGGATATTCGCCGCGCCGGGCCGGGTTGCCCCAGCATAGGCGGCGGCGGCCCGGCCCATCTGGGCACCGCCAGACAATGCGGCGCCGTCACCGGGGAGCCTGCACGGCAGGGGCAGACAACAAAAAAACCCGCTCGCCTTGCTAGAAGGATTCGAGCGGTTATGTCCATTACTCTAGCGCGGTATGCAGTATTCGTCAAGCAAATGCAGGCTTGAGCGGTGGAAGTCTGCACCCAGCAACCAGCTGCTACAGACTTTCAGTACAGCCGGTCCAGCACCCCGTCGGCCACGCCGAAGCTGTTCTCCTGGCCGGGAAACTGCCGGGCGCGCACGTCGGCGGCGTAGGCG
>JAUNHF010000066.1:3614-8480 GCA_030524065.1 Deinococcus sp. | reverse complement strand
TCGTTGAGGTCATTGTGCTTCTCCTGCGGCAGTTCCTCGCGCTTGTCACGGAAATCGTCTAGCACGTTTTGCGCCAGGTCAGGGTTCAGGAGCGCCTCGCCGGCCGCCACCCGGCGAATGGCGTCCAGCAGGGCTGAACTGTCGGCGTCCTTGAGGATGTACCCCCGGGCCCCGGCCTTGACTGCCTCAAACACGTAGCGGTCCTGACGGTACATGGTGATCATGATGACCTTGGCACTGGGGTCAATTTCCAGGATGTTCTGGGTGGCCTTGACACCGTCAAGCTCCGGCATCTGAATATCCATCAGGATCACGTCCGGGTGGGTGTCGGCCGCAAAACGCAGCGCCTCGCGGCCATTGGCAGCTTCACCAATCACGCGCATTCCCTCGCTTTCCAGCAGGCTGCGTAGCCCCTGGCGAAACAGGGCGTGATCATCCACCAACAGCACACGAATCATATGGGGCCCAGTCTAGCCTGCTCCCCACAGACCAAATGCAACTTGGTGTGAGGAGGATGCCGCAACCCACCCAGCCCGCGCCCAGGCTGCTTTTCGCCCGGCGGCAGGCCCGCTATAATGCTGACCGAATGACTTGGTTCGACGCGCTCCTGATCACATTGCTGGGCATGCTGAGCGCCCTCGGGCTCCGGTACGGCACCGGTGGGCTGGTTTGGGGCGCACTCTGCTTGCTGTCGGCTCACTTGGCCAACCGGCTGAGCGGATCGCTGGGGCTGGACCTGTGGGGAACGTTGGCGCTGGCGCTGACCCTGGGGGCCGGGGCCGCCCTGCTGGCGCACCTGGTCCACAGCTTGACCTACCGGCCTTACCGCTCACCGCCGCTGTGGGCGTCTGCCGCCGGACTGCTGGGCGGAGCTGGCCTGGGAATGACCCTGGCCGCAGCTTTTGCGCTGGCTTTTCCCCTGAGCCCACGGGTGGACGCGGCGGGCGTGCGTTACTTGTATCCGTCTCCCGAAATGGCACCCGGCCTGCACCAAGCGGTGGATCACTCGCTTCTCAAGGCCAGCTTGATGCCCCTCTGGGAGCAAAAATCGGACTGGCAGACTTTGCTGCTGCCCGATTTGCCTGCCCTGAAGAAAAATCTCTGAGGCCCGGCGGCGGTATGCCGCACTCTCGCGGCGCTCCCGCCTCACTGCTCAGCGCTGAATGTACACCGACTCCTGCACATGCAGCCCCTGCTCCAGCACCTGGGCGGCGTAACGCTTGGCGCCTTCCAGGTCGTGGTCGCGGGCGTTGCCACATTCCAGCTCGGATTGGGCCGGCACCGAGGTGTAGGTGCCGACATCTTCCAGGGCTTCACGGAATACCTGCATGATCGCTTCCGGCTGCGGCGGATCAATCACAGCCATGTAAAAGCCGGTGCGGCAGCCCATAGGCGAAACATCCACCACCCGGTCCAGGCGGCCGCGCAGGCCCGTGACCAGCAGATGTTCCAGGGTGTGCAGGGTGCCAGTTGGCAGGGCGTCCTGATTGGGCTGCACCAGGCGCAGATCGTACTTGCTGATGGTATCGCCGCTGGGTGTGGTCTGGGTGCCGGCCAGCCGCACGTAAGGCGCCTTCACGCGGGTATGGTCAAGGTCAAAGGATTCCACTTTGCCTTTGACGGCGCTGCGCTCGCCAGCGTTCTGGGTGGGTGTGTCCTGAGTCATGGTGGCGGTATAGCACAGTGCCAGAGAGCAAAGTGCCAGGCGCGGTACAGGAACAGCCACCGCACAGCCACGGTACGGGTGGCCGCACCCTGGAGTTGCGCGCAGTCCGGCGGTCCGTGGCAGGCCGCTGCACTCCTGCTCTGGAGGATTTGCATGGAGTGCTTATCTATACTGCGCAGATGCGCTCCACTGCCCCTGCTCCTGCCCCTGACCGCCGCTGGCCGCTGTGGTTTCCCCTGCTGCTGGCTGCCTTGCTGATCGCCGCCGATCAGCTGCTCAAGGCCTGGGCCCTCGCCAACCTGAGTTATGGGGCGCCGCCAGTACCGGTCATCCCCTGGCTGCTGGACTGGGTGCTGACCTTTAACACCGGCGCCGCCTGGAGCATGTTCTCGGATTCGGCGCTTCCCCTGGCGGTGGGGCGGATGCTGGTCGGCCTGGGCCTGCTGGCTTACCTGCTGCTGCGCCCTCAGCCCCGGCTTCTGAGTACAGTGCTGACCATGATTGCCGCCGGCGCCATCGGCAATGGCGTAGACGGGCTCACCAAAGGGCAGGTGACCGACATGATCCATATGCCGCTGCTCTCGGCGCTGACCAATGCCGCCGGCGCAGGAGATTTCCCGATCTTCAACCTGGCCGATATTTACGTGGTGCTGGGCACCCTGACCTTGCTGCTGCTGAGCCTGTACGAAGACCGCCAGCCCCGCCGGGCCGCAGCTGAACCGCACGGGCCAGCCTGAACCTTAAGGGTCGGCCCGTGCCGGACCAGCCGGCGAGGCTCAGCGGCCAAATGACCCCATGACCGACGCTCCCGCACGGTCCGGTGCAAGGTCAAGGACGCGTCCGCTTAGGCCCTCGGCGGCCATCACTTGCCTGAGGAAAGCGTGCAGCGGGCCGGTGCCGTGGCGCGTGTCGTGGAAACACAGCACCGTGGGGCCCGCCCCGCTGAGGGCCGCGCCCAGGGCACCGTGCTGGGCCGCACCCTCCAGAATCCGCATGAGCCCCGGCACCAGCGGAGCGCGGTAAGGCTGATGCAGCCGGTCCTGCATGGCGCCGGCCAGCAGGTCCAGGCGGCCAGCCAGCAGTGCTCCCGCCGTCAGGGCAGCGTGGGAAGCGGTGAACACGGCGTCCGCCCGCGAATAGTGGTCCGGCATAACCTGACGCGCCTGCGCGGTCCCAAGTTCAAAATCGGGAATCAGGACGGTGACCCCCAGGTCAGCGGGCGGCTCAATGCGCAGCGGTTGGGCCCGCTGCCCATCGAAGGTGGCGACCACGATTCCGCCGAGCAGCGCCGGGGCCACATTGTCTGGGTGCCCTTCTATGCGGCTGGCAAGGTCCAGCAGTTCGCTGCGGTCCAGCGGCTCTCCTAACGCGGCGTTGGCGGTCAGCAGGCCCGCCAGCAGGGCGGCGGCGCTGCTGCCCAGGCCACGGGCCAGCGGCACTTCGCTGGTTATCTCCAAGTGCAGTGGCGGAAGGGGGCGGCCCACCTCGCGGGCCAGGGCGGTCATGCAGCGGTAGACATAGTTGCTCTCATCCGCCGGGGTGCCGGCCAGCACAGGGCCCTGTGGTACCACCGCCAGCCGCGCCGCTGGGCGGACCCGCAGGGTGGTGTACAGCGGCAAGCTCAGCCCCAGGCAGTCAAAACCCGGCCCCAGATTGGCACTGGACGCTGGAACACGGACCTCCAGGGTCATCCCCACCCCCAGGGGCGGGCATGGCTGCCAGGCACGGCAGGGAAACTGACCTGAAGGTGAAGCGGCGAGCCGACTGGTCTCATACCGCAGCTTAGAGCAGTTGTCGGCTGCGTAGCTTGAGATGCGCCACTGCGCCCACATTGCACCCACACACCGCTCGCAACACGG
Organism: Deinococcus sp.; assembly: GCA_030524065.1. Classification (GTDB taxonomy): domain Bacteria; phylum Deinococcota; class Deinococci; order Deinococcales; family Deinococcaceae; genus Deinococcus. The sequence goes on along the minus strand of JAUNHF010000066.1, from coordinate 4,955 downwards.
TGGGAGCCTTGTGGGCAAATGCTCAGGCAAAGTTTCTGCCTCAGCCGGTGGGCACGCGGCCGTCCGCTTAAGAGCCGTGGGTGGCAAGAATGTTTATGTTCCAGTCAGACCTGACCAGCCTGAGAGCCAAACTTTAGAAGGGGCTGAAAGCAGTTTAGGCAAGCCTTGAGAAGGTGAAACTCATTACGCTTGACGGGACACCCGTCCCGCATCTTGACCAGGAACGAGGGCGCGGCGCCGGTATGCGGCTCCGTCTCGCCTCACCCACCCCTGACTTTTCCGGAGGAAACAACATGAATTGGATTATTACTCTGCTTGTAGGTGCCCTGTGCGGCTGGCTGGCCAGCATGATCATGAAGACCGACGCTCAGCAAGGCGCCATCGCCAACATCCTGATTGGTATCGTGGGCGCCATGCTGGCCCAGGCCGTGTTCGGCAACATGCTGGGCATTGGCGGCGCCGATGTGGCCGGAACTGGCTTCAACATCTGGAGCGTCCTGTGGGGCGTGGTGGGCAGCGTCGTGCTGATCGCCATTCTCAAGGCCCTGCGCGTCCTGCGCTAAACGGCAAATGTCCTGCCCCAAGCCCGGCTCTGGCCGGGTTTTTTATTGGCACCTTTAGCGCAGGCCTCTTGCCATTGGTGGTTGGGCCTATAGAGCAGGGCCCGCCTCATCTTTTGCCACTGAAATATGATCGTCACCTTATAAGGATGCGGCATACTGCGGGCAAGATGCTCCGCCGCACCCTGGACTGCCCGCAAGACCCTCAACTGCTCCACGCCTGCCCGTTTCCGGCGACGTCGGGGCGCATACAGTGAGCCGGGAAAAGGGCGCAGCCTTTCTGGCCCGGAGCCTGCTGGTCGGCATGACCCTGGGGTACACCGCCTACCGCGCAGCCACCTTGGCGCTGAACGCTGTCGCGTTTCCCCGGCTGGACCGGCCGCACGCTCCAGTACGCCAGCGCCCCCGCGTCTCGCTGCTGACGCCCGCCCGCGACGAGGCACACAACGTGCCCAAACTGCTGCGTGGCCTGCTGGCCCAGGGGGCCGACGAGGTGATTTTGCTGGACGACGGCAGCAGCGACGGTACCGGCGACCTGGCCCGGGAGCTGTGCCAGGGCACGCCGGGCGCGCACGTGATCAGCGGAACGCCCCTGCCTGAAGGCTGGGCCGGCAAGAACTGGGCCTGCCACCAACTCGCGCAGGCGGCCAGCGGCGAGGTGCTGATTTTCGTGGACGCCGATGTGGAGTGGCACCCCGGCGCCCTGGAAGCCCTGCTGGCCGAGCTGGAACGCTCCGGCGCCGATCTGCTGAGCTGCTGGCCGCGGCAGAATGTGGGCAGT
>JAUNHF010000066.1:0-3604 GCA_030524065.1 Deinococcus sp. | reverse complement strand
ACCCCTGATTGACATGTATCTGCTGTCGCTGCTGCCCTACCCGGCCATGCGCCTGCCGCTGGTGGCAACAGCCACCGCCGTAGGACAGGTGATGGTCTTCCGGCGCGCCAGCTACGACGCGGTAGGCGGCCACAGCCTGGTGCAGGGCGACGTGCTGGAAGACGTGCTGTTCGCCAAGCGGCTCAAGGCACGCGGCTACTGCGTCAAGGGGGTGCTGGGCGGGGAGCGCATCGGCGTGCGAATGTACCAGGACTACGCCACTTCGGTGAGCGGCTACGCCAAGAGCTGGCTGCCGGTTCACGGCAACTCACGTCTGCTGCTAAGCGTGGCTCTGGCAGGGCAATTTTGCGTGTACACCCTGCCCTGGATGCTGGATTTTCCCGGTGCCCGGGTGCTGCGGGCCGCCGGTCTGGTTGAGCGCTCGGCCGTGGCCTGGGTGGCTGGTCGCCGCCAGCCCGCCGACCTGGCCGAAGGCCTGCTCGGGCCGCTGGGGCCGCTGCTGATGCTGCCCATCTACCGCAAGGCGATGCGCAAAAAAGTGAAGTGGAAAGGCCGGGTCTACCAGCAGTAGCCTTGGGGCTTGCCGCTGGGGCTACAGGTCGCCGGCCCCAGGCAGCGCCGCGCCCGGCCCCGGGCAACCCTTAGAGCCGGATCACATTGCAGGTGCAGCGGGCCAGGGTGGTGGTCTTGCCACGCTCGTCCTGAATCTCAATTTCCCAGACCATCACGCTGCGGCCACGGTACGCCAGCCGCGCCGTACCCGTGACCAGGCCGCCAGTCACGCCACGCACATGGGTGCCGCTGAGGTCCACGCCTACCGCCACTTCACGCCTCACATCCAGATTGATCCAGCTGCCAATGCTCGCCAGCTCCTCGGCCAGGGCCAGGCTGGCGCCGCCGTGCAGGCGCCCGGCCGGCTGGCGGTTGCCCTCTACCGGCATGGTGGCGGTCAGCTCCTGGCGGGTTGCACGCAGCATCCGGATACCCAGCTTGGCCCCCAGTGTGCCGCTCAGGCCCTCGCCGCCGGGACCATTCAGGCGCCCGGCCAGCGCTTCGGGCGAAAGGGCCTCAACTTCCTCGGGGGTCGGCAGGTCGATATCCGGGTGCAGGGTCATGCTTCTGAGCATAGCCGAGCCGGCAAGAGCCGGGGCTGACACGAACAGCGTAAAGGCCGCTAGGCCAGTGTGCTTATGACACGCACCTCGCAGGCTGACAGACTAGAAAAGAGACTTGGCCGGTCAGCCCGCCGGGCAACTGTTCCGCCTGGCCGGACTATGGCAAGGGCCACTCGCCCCCCCGCTGCACCACGCGGCGCGGCCATCACACCAGAACCACACCAGAAAGCAGGACACTGACCTTGAACGGAAAACACATCACCAAACTGGGCTTTGAGAGCCGCGCTGTGGGCTTGGCCCAACGCGCAGCCAGCGTCCGTGAAACAGCGGGCCTGGGCCGTGAAGAGATTCTGGACGAACTGCGCACCGTGCAGGCTGCGCCCGAAAGGTTCGCGCAGGGCGGGGTTTACGCCGAGCTGGCGGCTGAACTGCTGACCCAGCGGGCCGCGCTGAAGTCTTTGGCAGTGGCCGCGTTGCGTGCGACTCCCCTGCCCTACGCCGTCTGGGGCGCCGAGCTGATTGACGCCGGCGCTACTGAGCAAATGGACGTGGCGATGCGGCTGCCGGTGTCACGCGCCGGGGCGCTGATGCCCGACGCCCATATCGGCTACGGCCTGCCCATCGGCGGGGTGCTGGCAACCGAAAACGCCGTGATTCCCTACGGCGTGGGCGTGGACATCGGCTGCTCCATGATGCTGAGCGTGCTGCCGATGCCGGCCAGCGGGCTGGGCCGCGACGAGGCCCGCCGGCTGCTGCTGCGGCACACCCGCTTTGGCGCGGGCGTGGGCTTTGAGAAGCGCGAGCGGATGGACCATGAGGTGCTGGACGAACCAACTTGGCAGGCCCAGGGCATCCTCAAGTTCCTGCATGCCAAGGCCGCCGAGCAAATCGGCACCTCGGGCAGCGGCAACCACTTTGTGGAATTTGGAGAGCTGAAGGTGGACCGCGGCGAACTGGGCCTGGAAGCGGGCGAATACCTGGCGGTGCTGAGCCACTCCGGGTCACGCGGCTTCGGGGCGCAGGTGGCGGGGCACTTTACCAAACTGGCCGAGGCCCGCTGCAAACAGTTGGACCCTGCCGCCCGCAAGTTGGCCTGGTTGGGCCTGGATACCGAAGAAGGCCAGGCCTACTGGCAGGCGATGAACCTGGCCGGCCGCTACGCACTGGCGAACCATGACCAGATTCATGCCCGCCTGAGCCGGGCGCTGGGTGAGCGGCCACTGGCGCAGGTGAGCAACAGCCACAACCTTGCCTGGAAGCAGGAGGTGGGCGGGCAAGAACTGATCGTGCACCGCAAGGGCGCCACCCCCGCCGAGGCCGGCCGCCTGGGCCTGATTCCTGGCAGCATGGCCGACCCCAGCTTTGTGGTGCGCGGCCTGGGCAATCCGGAGTCGCTCAGCAGCTCCAGTCACGGCGCTGGCCGGCAGCTGGGCCGCAAAGCCGCCGAGCGCAGTGTGAGCAAGGATCAGATGCAGGACTACCTGCGCGGGCGTGGCGTGACCCTCATTGGCGGTGGCCGCGACGAGGCGCCACAAGCTTACAAGCGCATTGAAGAAGTGCTGGCCCGCCAGACGGACCTGGTCGAGGTGGTGGCCGAATTCACCCCCCGCGTGGTGCGGATGGACACCGGCAACCAGGACATCTGACCTCCATGTGAGCGGCGCGGCAAAAAAGGAGCGACCCTTCAGGCGGTCGCTCCTCAATTTTTCTATGCACTTTTTCCCTGCACTGACCTTGGCAGGCTTACTGCATCAGCCAGCTGAACAGTCCAGCGGTCAGGGTGTTGCGGTCCTGGGCCGAGAGCCCCTCAAGGCCAAAGCCCAAGTTGGCGGTCTTGAAGGTGCCGGGGCTGAACAGCACGATGGCGCCGTTGCCCGCTGACTGGGCACGCACTGCGGGGCGGCCTTTGGCCTGGGCGCGGCGGCGGTCGGTGTCGCGGGGCACGCTCTGAGCGCTCAGCTGCGTGTTCCAGGTGCCGGCCACCGTAGCGCCACGGGTGGGCGCCAGTACGTCTGGGTAGACCTGGTTGCCAGCGCTGCCCGACACGTTCAGGCGGTAGGCGGCGGTGTTCAGGGGACCAGCGGTGTTGAGCGCTGCTGCGCCACTGGCGTCACTCACAAAGGCGCTGCCCAGGAACTGATCATAAAAAGCCGTGCGGCCGATGTCGTAGCCCACATCCTGGCCGGTCAGCAGCAGGCGGCCACCGCCCTGCAGGTAACGCGCCAGATTCTGCTGGTCCTGAGCAGTCAGGGTGCCGGTGTAACTGTCGCCCGTCGCCCAGACGACGATGTCTGCCCGCTGCATCTGTGAGAGCGGCACCGGTCCCTGGCGGGTGTCCCACAGCAGCGCACCGCCGCTCACTGCATTGGCCTTGACCGCGTCACGGAGAAAGGTGGTCACGTCGTTGCGGCTGCCCATGTCATCATCCACCAGCAGTACGCGGGGCTTGGCTGCGGCGCCCGGCTGGGTGGGTGCAGGCTGAGTGGGTG
>JAUNHF010000065.1 GCA_030524065.1 Deinococcus sp. | reverse complement strand
GAGTCTGGAGCCACTCGGGGGAGGGCCGCTCACCACATCCTGTCGGATGTTCCTGTCATCATTACGTCAGAGTTGTCATGTATCGCGGCGAGGACTTGCTTTCGCTTTTTTCGCCTTGCCCTCTCTCAAGGGCGAGGAATAGGTTACCTCCCCTTGCGGAAAGTGTCAACCCCTCAGCCGCCTGCATGCCCCGGAGTGCGCCAGACACCCACCAGCACGCTATTCTGACCAGCAGATGTCGGCCGTACGCACTGTCTTTTCTCGCTTTTTCTCCCGGCGTGCCTGGGCTCCGTACGCCGCTTTGCTGGTCAGCGGATGCGTAGCCCTTTTTCTGGGTCTGTTCGGCGCACAGGCACAGCCACCCCAGCCGCCCGCCACCGAAGAACTGACCGTGCAGCTGAAGCGCGAGCCTGCTCCTTCCGGGCAAAGCACAGCCGCTCTGGCTCAGGTGCCAAAGAACGTGCGAGTCACGCTGCTGGTACAGGATCTGGTGACCGGCGAGGTGCGCGAGAGCCTGCGCCCGCACATGCCGATGATTCCAGCCAGCACCACCAAACTGGTGACGGCAGCGGCGGTACTGAGCGACCTGAGCGGGGCGCAGGGCTGGTGGAGTACGGAACTGACAGTCCCGGCGGCCGAATGGGGCAAGGCGCAGGTCTCGGTACTGACCCTGCGCGGCTCGGTTGATCCCACCCTGTCCCTGACTGGGCCGAGCAATTCACTGTCCGCGCTGGCGAACCAGGCAGCGGCGGGCGGTCTCCGCGAGGTGGGAACGGTGGCGCTGGATGACGCGGCCCTGCAACCAGACAGCTGGAAAGACGCCGTTATCGAACTGCCGATGGCCGCTTTTATGCCGCAGGAATGGCTAGAACGCCGCCCCACCAGTGCGGAGGCCCTCCGCAGCGAACTGCACACCGCCCTGGTAGAGGCGCTGGAAACGGCAGGCATTCGTGTGATGGACCGGAGCTTGCCGCTGGCCGTGACTGGGAATGCGCCTGCGGTGGATGAAGGGGTTGCCAGCGTGCAGAGTTCTGGACCTGCCGATTTTCTGGCAGCCACCCTGCGCCCCAGTGACAATCTGCGCGCTGAAGAGCTGCTGGCCTCGGTCGCCGCGCAGCCGGGTGAACCAGGGACGCTGCAAGCGGCTGGTCAGCGTGCAGCGTCCATTCTGCACGGTTGGGGGGTGGACACAGCGGGCGTGGAGCTGCACGACGGCAGCGGCCTGACCCGTGACAATCGCCTGACGGCCCGCGCCCTGGTGGACCTGCTGGAAGTGATGTACCGTACCGGCGGCAGTGGGCAGGTTTATGCCGATCCGCTCAGCGCCTTCAACGAAGGCATCAACCCCTATGCCGCTGCGATGCCGCGGGCGGGCGTGGGTGGCGGCAAGTATGGCCGTGGCGGCACCCTGGCCGAGCGCCTGGTGGGCACCGGGCTGGACGTGCGGGCCAAGACCGGCACCCTGCCCGGTGTAAGCAGCCTGGCCGGCTATGTGGTGGGCCAGAGCGGACATCCGCTGGCCTTTGCGGTGCTGATGAACGGGCCGGAAACGGCGTCCATCCTGGACCTGCGGGCCGCCCAGGACACCTGGGTTCAGGCGATCGCCGCGCAGTATTAGCGGGGCGGCTGCTACATTTCTATGAGACGCCGGCACTGACCACAGTTCTATCGGCAAGCGTTTGGGCCAGCAAAGAGACGCCGGGCAGCTTCTAGCCCTCCCCCATCCGGACCTGCCCAGCAGCGGAGCGAGCCCCTAGACTAAGGCCATGACACAGGAATCTTATCTGCCCCGTGACGCCTCGCATCAGGTCAAGCGGGTGGTGGTGGCGACCGGCAACCCCGGCAAGGTACGCGAAATTGCCGAAGCGCTCGCGGGCCTCGGCTGGGAGCTGGAACCCCTGCCCGCCGGCGTAGCCATGCCGGAAGAAACCGGCACCACCTACGAAGAAAACGCAGCCCTAAAAGCCTGCACCATCGCTGCGCGGCTGGGACTGCCAGCCCTGGCCGACGACTCTGGCCTGGAAGTAGATGCACTGAACGGACAGCCCGGGGTGTACAGCGCCCGCTTCGGCAACTGCAACAGCGACACCGAACGCAACACGCACCTGCTGGAGAAGCTGCGCGGCCAGCATGACCGCCGCGCCCATTTCCGCAGCGTGGTGATTTTGGCTTATCCCGACGGTGATATGGAGTGCTACGAGGGCAAGGTGAGCGGGACTTTGCTTGAAGGCCCACGCGGCAGCCAGGGCTTTGGCTATGACCCATTGTTCGTGCCAGACGGCGAACAGCGCACCTTTGGCGAAATGAGCGTAGAGGAAAAGCGCCCCCTCAGCCACCGGGGCCTGGCCCTCCAACAGTTGCTGGCGGCCCACGGCGGGTAAGTCTGCGGTGGTGAGGCGCCAGGAGTGGGCCTCCAGGCCACCTCGATTCCGACGCGCAGCCCTCTCCCCCTCTCACCCCCTTACAGGCATGGATCCAACCTGCGGTTTGGCCTACTGGGCGCAGCCCGATGTGACGCTCAGCTTTCCTGAGGAGCCGCGCCGCTTTGAAGCTCGCCTTTGAGCCGCATCAGGATGGCGCCCATGCCACGCATCCGCATGGGGGTGATCAGCTCGCTGAGGCCCATATCCATGTAGAACTGGTCGGGTACATTCAGGATGGTTTCGGGGCTTTCGCCGTCCAGCGCTTCTTTGAGGATGCCGGCGTACCCGCGCACTGTGGGCGCCTCGGGGGGCACCTTGAAATGCATGTGAACAGCGCCGCCCTCGCCGCGCTCGGTAATCAGGAAAAAGGGGCTGGTGCACTCGGGCACCGGCTTCATAAATTCAGGATGGTCCAGGTACTGCTGCGGCGGCTCGGGCAACTTTTTGGCGTAGTCCAGCAGGGCCTGAAGGCGCATGGCCTTGGGCATGCCCTTGAACATGGTCACGATGTCCTGCAACTTGGGCGGCATGGCGGTCTGGGCATCGGTCATGGCGCCAATCTAACGCAAGGGTGAAGAGCTGAAAGGAAGCGCCGTCCCCCGCCCCTTCCCCCGGCCGCTATGCTGGGCAGCATGAGCGACTATGCCAAAGACGTACTGGTCAGCACCGATTGGGTGTCCGAGCACCTGAACGACGAGAACGTGCGCCTGATTGAGGTGGATGAAGACATCCTGCTGTACGACATGGGCCATATTCCTGGTGCCGTGAAGCTGGACTGGCAGCGTGACCTGTGGCACGACACCGAGCGCGACTTCGTGACCGCCGACAAGGTCAGCGAGCTGCTGGGCCGCCTGGGCATCCGCGAAGGTGACACGGTGGTGCTGTACGGCGACAAGAGCAACTGGTGGGCCGCCTACGCCTACTGGTTCCTGACCTACAGCGGCGTGCAGGGCCTCAAGCTGATGAACGGGGGCCGCCAAAAGTGGGCCGCCGAGGGCCGCGAACTGACCGAAGAGGTGCCCAGCCCCGCGCCCAGCGAGTACCCGGCCCTAACCCGCGACGAGTCGCTGCGGGCCTACCGCGATGAGGTGAGGGCGCACCTGGAAGCTGTTCAGAGCGGCCAGGGCGCGATGGTGGACGTGCGCAGCCCCGACGAATTCAGCGGCAAGGTGACCCATATGCCCAACTACCCGCAAGAAGGTGTGCTGCGGGGCGGCCACATTCCCGGCGCACGCAACATCCCCTGGGCCAAAGCCACCAATGAAGACGGCACCTTTAGGAGCGCCGACGAACTGAGGGCGCTGTATGAAGGCGAAGGCGTGAGCGCCGACAAAGACGTGATCGCTTACTGCCGCATTGCGGAGCGCTCCAGCCACAGCTGGTTTGTGCTGCGCGAGCTGCTGGGCTATCCCAAGGTCCGCAACTACGACGGCAGCTGGACCGAGTGGGGCAACGCCGTGGGACTGCCCATCGAAAAAACGTACCGCGAAGAGTAAGTGCTGGGGAGGATGGCCGAACCAGGCCATCCTTTACACTTTGCCGCGTGAGAGACGTTCTGAACACGCCCCGCTTGTTGCTGCTCCCACTGTCACGCGAACTGCTGATGCAGACACTGGGGGGCGGCGCTTTTCAGACGCGGGGCTTTGCCTTTGGCGAAGGCTGGGCCGGCGAAGCGGCAGTGATGTTTCCCCTGTATCTGCTGGGCCTGGGGGAGACGGATCAGGTACGCGGGTCTTTTGCGGTCGTGGAGCAGGCCAGCAGACAGGCTATAGGGCTGCTGGGCACCAAGCACGCGCCCGAGCAGGGCCGAGTGGAAATCGGCTACGGGCTAACCGAAGTGGGGCGCGGTCAGGGGTACGCCACCGAAGCGGTAAGCGCGCTGCTGGATCACCTGCGGGGCTGGCCGGAAGTGCAGACGGTCCTGGCCGAAACTCTGCCGGACAACCGGCCCAGTATCCGGGTGCTGGAAAAAAATGGCTTTGTGCTGACCGGGCAGCGCACCGACAGCGCAGACGGGGAACTGCTGTGCTGGGCACGGCCACTCGCCCAGTGACCCTAAGAGTGGCCCAAAGTGCAGGCTGAAGCTGGACGCAACCGCTGGCCGCTAGACCCCGCACAGCCCAGATAGCTGCATAGCCTTGCCGCATGCTGCATACCGCGCTAGAGTATTGGACATAACCGCTCGAAACCTTCTGACAAGGCGAGCGGGTTTTTTATGGCCGCTGCGCTACTTAGTGCCGTCACGTGAGCGCCACAGCCAGCTGCTGTTACAGCGGTCTAACCGCGCCGGGGCATACTGGGCGGCGTGCGCCGCTCCCTGAACATCCTGCTTCCTCTGCTGATTCTGCTGGCCGTGCTGGGCGGACTGACGGCTCTTTTTTGGCCGCACATTCAGCGCAGCCGGCAATATCTGGAACTGACGCGGATGCCTGCGCCCGCCGAGAACAGCCTGCCGAGCCCGCTGCCCGGCGCCGCGCTGACCGACACCTGGGGTGGGGCCCGCTCGGGGGGGCGCAGCCACGAGGGAATCGATATCTTTGCGGACCGGGGAACGCCGATTCGGTCCACTGGGCCCGGCGTGGTGCTGAACGTGGGCGAGAACAACCTGGGAGGCCGCACGGTGATGGTGCTGGGGCCTGCCGGGCAGCGCCACTACTATGCCCACCTGGAACGCTATCCCGACTTGCAGGAAGGCGACTGGGTAGAGCAGGGCGACACGGTGGGCTATGTGGGGGACAGCGGCAACGCCAAGGGTACGCCCCCCCACCTGCACTACGGCATCTATACGCCGCAGGGTGCCATTAACCCTTATCCGCTGCTGAAAAAGCCCAGGCCTTAGCCCGGCCCGCGTCATATCCGGCCTGGCCCAGCGTTATGCTCTGGGGATGACCACGCCGCAGAACAAGACCCTGGCTCCGGGACAGCCCCCCAAGAACATCCTGTCTATTCAGTCGTGGGTGGCGTACGGCCATGTGGGCAACGCCGCCGCCGTTTTCCCGCTCCAGCGCCTGGGGTTTGAGGTCTGGGCCATTCAGACCGTGCAGTTCTCTAACCACACCGGCTATGGAGCCTGGACCGGCAAGGTGTTTCCGCCAGAAGACATCGCAGAACTGATTGACGGCATTGAGGCGCACGGCGCTCTGCCCGGGTGCGACGGCGTCCTGAGCGGCTATATGGGTTCAGCGGGCACGGTAAAAGCGGTGGTCGGCGCAGTGGAGCGTGTGCGGGCGGCCAATCCACGGGCGCTTTACTGCTGTGACCCAGTGATGGGCGACTTCGGACGCGGGGTGTTCGTGAATCCGGAATTGCCCGAGCACATCTCTGCCCAGGCCATTCCAGCTGCCGATATCGTGGTGCCCAACCACTTTGAGCTGGAGCTGCTGACCGGGCGCAAAGTCACCACGCTGGAAGAGGCCCTGGCCGCTGCCGGGGACCTGCGCGGCCGGCTGCGTGAAGGCGGCCCACGCATCGTGGTGGTGACCAGCCTCACCCGCGAAGATGCGCCCGCCGGCAGCATTGAGACGCTGGCGGTGTCGGACAGCGGCACCTGGATTTGCCGCACGCCGCTGCTGCCGCTGGACCCGCCCCGCAACGGCACCGGCGACGCCATCGCCGCGCTGTTCTACGGCCAGTACCTGCGCAGCGGCGACGTGGCGCAGGCGCTGAGCCTCAGCATGAGCGCCCTGTATGCGTTGCTGGAGCACACCCACCAGACCGGCACCCGCGAGATCGGGCTGATTGCTGTGCAGGACCAGCTGGTGCAGCCGGGCCAGGTCTTTGAGGCGCAGCAGGTGATGCTAAGCGGCCAGTAACGCCGATAACCCCGTATCCCCTGGCCCTCCGCCAGCGGCTGATCCAGCCGGGCCCAGCGGCGCGGCACCTTTCAGTGACGGCTGCGGCGCCAACTCTAAGAAGGCGCTCCTGACCGGATAAATGCCCTTCTTTCTCAGCCACTGCCCGGACGGGTCAGAGTGAGGCATGGACAAACTGATGCTCGCGCTGACCCCCTGGCTGGCCGTGGTCGCCTGCGCCGGACCGGTGCAGCAATCCGGTCAGGCGGTCAGCAGCAACCCAGCTGGGGACAGAGGGGCTCCGGACACCCTGGCAACTGCAAAGCCTTCGGCAGCCCAGCCTCTGCCTGAAGGCTTTGTGCCCACTGCGCCACAGGGTTTCCGGGTCACGCTTTACGCCGAGGGCTTTCAAAAACCGCGCCTGCTGGCGGTGGCTCCGGGCGGCGACGTGTTTCTGAGCGACCCGGACGCCGGCACGGTCTATCTGCTGCCCGACCGCAATGCCGATGGCGTGGCCGACAGCAAGCTCACCTTTGCCAGTGGGCTGAGCAAGCCGCATGGTCTGGCCTTGTACGGTGACCATCTGTACATCGCCAACACGGACGGCGTGGTGCGGTTGCCTTACCAGCCGGGGCAGAGGGAGGCCCAGGGCCAGCCGGAAAAAATCGTGGACCTGCCCCCAGAAGGCGGCCACTGGACCCGCACCATCGAGTTCAGCCCGGAAGGTCAGCTGTTTGTCTCGGTGGGCAGCACCTGCAACGTATGCGAGGAGCAAGACAAGCGCCGCGCCGCTGTGTGGGTCTACGGTGCGGACGGCAAAAACGGCCGCCCCTACGCCACCGGGCTGCGTAACGCCGTGGGCCTGGAATGGTATGACGGGGCGCTGTGGTCCACCAACAATGGCCGCGACCAGCTGGGCGACGACCTGCCGCCCGAAGGCTTTTATCGCCTCAAGGACGGCGGCTTTTACGGCTGGCCGTACTGTTTTACAGTGCAGCCGGGCAAGCCGCAGGTTTGGGATAAGGATTTCGGACGCCGGGACGCCGCCGCATGCGAGCAGGCCGCGCCCGCTTTTGCCCTGACCACTGCGCACTCCGCCCCGCTGGGGATGGGCTTTTATACCGGCGCGGCCTTTCCGGCCAAGTACCAGGGGCTGATGTTTGCGGGGCTGCACGGCAGCTGGAACCGCAGCGAAAAAACCGGTTACAAGGTGGTCACGGTAAGCCCCGAAACCGGTGAAGTGCAGGACTTCCTGACCGGCTTTCTAGATGGCGGAACGGTGCAGGGCCGCCCGGTAGATGTGGCGGTCGCGCCAGACGGGGCCTTACTTGTGACCGATGACGGCGCGGGGCGGGTCTGGCGGGTGGCCTGGGCGGGCAGCGGTCAGTAGATGCGTTCTGCTGGGGGCCAGCCGCAGCCCAAGCTCTACACTGGAGCCATGTCCACCCTAAAACTCAGCCGCAGCGGTCAGGCGGCCACCCTGACCCTGACCGCCAAGAAAGGCTCGATGCCACCCGCCTTCTGGACCGAGGTGCCGCAGGCGCTGGCCGAGCTGGGTGACGCCCGCGTGCTGGTGATCCGTGGGCAGGACATCTTCAGCGCGGGGCTGGATGTCGCGGCCACGCTGCCGACCATCCAGCAGACCGGCGACTTTTGGGGTGCAGTGCAGCCGATGCAAGGCGCGCTGAACGCTGTGGCCGCGCTGGACATTCCGGTGATTGCGGCGGTTCACGGCCACTGCATCGGCGCGGGGCTGGAGCTGATCGCAGCGTGCGACCTGCGGCTGTGCAGCGTCGACGCCAGCTTCAGCCTGCCGGAAGTGCGCCTGGGCCTGGTGGCCGACCTGGGCGGGTTGCAGCGCCTGCCCGGCCTGATCGGGCGGGGGCGCACGGCCCACATGGCCCTGACCGGCGCCCCGGTTGACGCCCGCACCGCTGAGCGCTGGGGCCTGGTGACTGGCGTGCTGGACACACCGGCGACGCTGTTTGCCAGCGTAGACGTGTTGGCCGGGCAACTGGCCGCCCTGGACCCGCACGCCCTGAAAGGCACCAAGCGGGTGCTGCGGGACGCGTTGCCGCTGGAAGAGGGCCTGAGGCAAGCGGGCGAGTGGAACGCGGCGGCCCTGGCCGCTCAGGCAGGGACGCGCTGAATAAGGCTCTACACTTAGAGGTATGACGCAGCCAGGTATGCCCGAGTCCACTTTTCGCCCTGACTTGCTGGCCGGCAAGCATGCCCTGATCACCGGGGGCACCTCCGGCATCGGCCTGGGCGTGGCGCAGAGTTTCGCCGCGCACGGCA
>JAUNHF010000064.1 GCA_030524065.1 Deinococcus sp. | reverse complement strand
GTGTGGGTGGTGGGCGGCTCGGCCGGGATGGAAGGTGCCCCGGTCATGGCCGGCGTGGGGGCTCTGCGGGCCGGCGCGGGGCTGGTCACGCTGCACTCGCAGGCCGAATTGCCGCTGGTGATGCCGGAGTTGATGCGCACCCGGCACGCTTCGCTAACTGACTGGGCGCACCACGAAAGCCGGCGCCCCGACGCGCTGGCGCTGGGCATGGGCCTGGGGCCGCAGGCCGCTGCCCTGGCCCGCGAGGTGCTGCGCTGGGACATTCCCACCGTGCTGGACGCCGACGCGCTGGAGCCGGACCTGAGCGGCCTGGGCCACAGCCGCTGCCTGTGGACCCCGCACCCCGGCGAGGCGGCGCGGCTGCTGGAGTGTGACGTGGCCGCCGTCACCGCCGATCCGCTGGGCAGCGCGCAGGCCTTGCAGGAGCGTTACGGCGGCGTGGTGGTCCTCAAAGGTGGACCCAGTGTGGTGGCCTGGGACGGTGGCCTGAGCGTGTCGCGGGGCGGGCATCCCGGCATGGCGAGCGCGGGCATGGGCGACATGCTGGCCGGCCTGCTGGCGGCGCTGCTGGCTGCTGGAATGGCGCCGGCCCAGGCGGCGCAGGCTGGGGTGCGCCTGCATGCCCGCGCCGGTGAGCGGGCGGCGCGGCGCTTCGGCTACGGCCTGAGCGCGTCGGGCGTGGCAGCCGAGCTGGGCGGGGCCTGGGCAGACCTGAGTGGGCCAGGCGCCGACCCGCGCCGCACCTCCGCGCCCCGCTGAAGGTACCTGGTCTGGATGGGCTTTATTCCAGCTGCCGCTCTGGCCCCGGCCGGGCTTAGACTGGGGCGGTGACCTCTTTGCCCCCTTCAGCTGCCCTGCCGCCGCAAGCAGAGCGGGCCAGCGACCCGCTGGAGCAGGCGCTGGTGCAGGCCCGCGCCGCCGGAGCAGGCCCACTGGAAGTGGCCGCCCTGGACACCTGGCTGGAACTGCGCCGCCTGCTGCGCGACAAGCGCCCGGAGCAGGCCCTCAGCGCGCTGGACGCCTGGCTGGCCGAGCTGCGGGCGGATCACCTGCACTCCAGCAGTGTGCAGTCCAAGGAAGTGCATTCAGGCGGGCCTCAGCTGGACACTCCCTCGCCGGACGCCCAGCCACCGGCCGAGGCGCCGCCCCCACGTACGGCGGTGCAGGTTCAGGCTTTGCTGCGCGACCCGCAGCTGCCCGCCCACCTACGGGCGCTGAGTTCACTCAAGCGCTGGCAGTCGCCGGACGAGGCGCAGCGGGCGCTGGCCGGAGCGCTGCGCCATCCGCTGACCCGCGCCGAGGGCTGGAACCTGCTGGGCGTGCTGGCCGCCGAAGCAAGTGACCCGCAGCAGGCCGGCTTTGCCTTCGCGCAGGCGCTGGCCGCTGACCCCGGCCACTACCGCGCCCTGACCAACCGCGCCGGGCTGGCCGCCGAGCGCGGCGATGACGCCTGCGCCGAAACCGACCTGCGCCGCGCCCTGGAACTGAACCCCGACCACCACGCCGCTTGGCAGAACCTGGGGGTGGTGTTGCGCCGCCAGGGCAAGCGCGGCGAAGCGGTGCAGGCGCTCAAGCGGGCGCAGCGGCTGGATTACCGACAGTCGGGAACCCGCAGCAGTGACCAGGCCCGGCGCGAGCTGGCCGGCCTGCCCCGCATGCCGCGTGCCGCCTGGACTGTGCTGGGGTTGCTGCTGTTTTTCATGTGGCTGTGGCTGTCGGGCAGCGCCGGCCGCGCACCCTGACGCGGTGAACTGTTCCACTCCGGCTGTGTGAGATGGCCGTGTGGCACGAACTTTAAACTGGGATAAATGAAACCGAATGGGGCAAATTTGGCCGACCGTGCCAGCGGTGAGGTGCTGGGACTGCGGGCCGAGCTTTGGCAGGTGCCGCTGACTTCGGTGATGGAACTGATCCACAGCACGTCGCAGACGGGCCGGCTGCAGATAGAAGCACACCTGGGCAGCGGTGTGCTGCCGCTGGAACTGCAGGTGGTGCGCGGCGAGGTGACGGCGGCCGCCATTTTGGACTGGCAGGGGCTGGACGCCCTGTACAGCTTTCCGCAGGCGGCAAGTACGGGCTGCGCCGAATTCTGGCAGGCTCCGGCTCCGCTGAGTCCTGCGCCGCCGCTGGCACCCCTGCGTAGCCTGCTGGGCGAATGGGCCCGCCTGAGCGACGAGTGGCCGCGCAGCTGTGAGCAGATTCTCAGCCCCGCGCAGCGTTTTTGCGGCGAGGTGTTTCCGTTCGACCAGCCGGGCGGCGCCAGCGCCCACTGGGTGGCGGCCTTTACCGGCCAGCCGCTGCACGGGGTCTGCGAGCAGCTGGCCGCCTTGCAGCGGGCGGGCTTTATCCAGCCCGTTCCTGGCAGTTTCGAGTGGGACAGTCTGGTTCTACCGGCTTGCCGTGAGCCTCAGGCGCTGCGCCATAGCCCGGTCATGCGCCTGCTGGACGGCCACAAATCGCTGCGGCAGCTGCTGGAGCGCGGCCTGAGCCCCGCCGACCTGCGCCGCGAGCTGCTGGACCATCTGCCCGGACTAGGCCCCGTTGCCGGCGGTGGCCGCGCCCTGCGCGACTGGCTGTGGGAACAAAGTTCCGCGCAGGGTGACTTGCTGCTGACCTGAGCGCTCTTCTCTTTTCTTCTCTTTGGCTACGCTCTAAAGGTGCCGTGCCCTGCGGGCGCCCGAGGAGCGCTGCCGTACAATGCCCCTCATGTTGCGTACCCTTACTCGCCTGGCCGTGCCCGCAGCGGCCTTTGTTATAGGCAGCCTGCCGCTGGGGCACCTGCTGCTGGCCCGCCGCCACAAGGACACCCGGCTGCACAGTGCCCACAACCTGGGCGTGGAAAATGTCTGGCGTGAGCTGGGCCCCGAGCTGGCCCTGGGCACCGCTGCCCTGGACGCCGCCAAGGGCGCCGCTGCCGTAGCGCTGGCCCCTACGCCCGCTTCCGCGCTGGCGGCGGGCGTGGCCGCTTACCTGGGGCACCTGAACCCGCCCGCCGCGCTGTACCGCGACCTTTCCCCCGAATACGGCCTGCCGCGTGGCCGGGGCAATCTGGTGCTGCTGGGCGTGTTCGCCGCGCTTAGCCGCCAGGGCTACGGTGCCCGCGCCCTGGTGCCGCTGGGGGCCTACGCTGCCGCGCTGGCCGGGACGCGCTACGTGAGCGCGGCGACCCTGGCGGGCCTGGGCGCTTTTGCCCTCAGTCTGCGCGGTCGCCCGGCCCGCGAGCAGGCGCTCGCCTACACGCTGCTGCTGGGCGCCGCGTGGCGTTTCAAGGAGAATATCGGCCGCATTCTGGACGACACCGAGCCGAAAGTAGGCCAAAGTGTGCCGCTGGCCGGCAAGCGCGACGATCAAGTGGTCACGGCGTTCATGATTCATCCCATGCGCATCAGCGACCTGTGGACCTCCAGCGCCCGCTTCGCCTGGATGCAGCCGCTGCACGAGGCCGGGCTGATTTCCGACGATTTCGTCAAGTCGGTGACGGCCCGCTTCCGCCCCATGAAGGTGGGCGAGCTGCGCGGTATTCAGACCGAGCAGGGCAAGGAGATTCACTGCTATCTGCTCAGTGCGCCGCTGCTGCCGGATCAGTTCCGCGACGACCCTGAGCTGGCGACCCGCAAGGCGATTGAGGGCGCCCGGCTGGCGCAGGAGCTGGGCGCCGAAGTGTTTGGCCTGGGCGCGTTCTGGAGCGTGGTGGGGGGCAAGGGCCAGGACGTGCAGGACGCCGTGCCGGAGCTGACCATCACCAACGGCGGGGCGTACACCTCCGGCACCATCAAGGCGGCCATTCCGGGCATCCTGGAGCACTTTGCCGCGCAGGGACGCGACCTAGGCCACGCCACCGCCGCTGTGGTGGGAGCCAATGGCGTGGTGGCCTTCGGGATTGCCCGCACCATCGCCCCACAGGTGGGCAAAGTCATCATGGTGGGGCGCAACCTGGAGCGGCTGGAGCGCAGCGCCCAGACCCTGCGCCGCGCCAACCCAGACACCGAAATCGTGACCACCACCTCCTACGACACCCTCAAGGAAGCCGAGCTGATTTTTACCGCCACCTCGGACCCCGACCCGGTGATTTTTGCGGAGCATGTGCGCGAAGGCGCCTGGATTTTTGACGAAGGCCGCCCCGCCGACGTGGACGAGAGCGTGCGGGACGTGCCCGGTGTGCGCGTGATTCCCGGCGGCGTGGTGCTGCCCCCCGGTCAGATGACCAGCCGCATTGACCTGCAATTTGGTGAAGGGGCCGTGCCCGCCTGCCTGGCCGAAACGCTGATTATCGCGGCCACGGGCGAGCATGAACGCAGGAGCCTGGGCGGCAGCACCAAAACCGAGAATGTCAACTTCTTTGTGGACAAGGCGCAGGAGCTGGGCTTTACCGTGCTGGACTGAGCAGGGGTTGCCGGACCTGGTGCGGAGTGCGGGCCCACCCATCCACCGTCAGCTGATGTCCGATTCGCGTCAGCGAGTTGCTCTAGGCTGGCGCCTGTGAGGCCTGCGCGTACCTTCCTTTCACGTTCGCTGCTGGCGGCGGCGGCCTGCTCGGTTGCTGGCCTGCCGGCCGCCGCGCAGACGCTGGAAGTGCCGCTGTATCTGTCCCGGCCGGTGCAGCCCCGGATAGAGGCGGGCGCTTACCGCTGTGCGCCGCCCCAGCAGCCGGCGGTGCGGGCGGCCTGGGAGGTGCTGCGCGGCTACGGCGAAACCGATTTTTCCTGCGGGAATGCCTTCGTGGACTATCTGGAAACGTCCAGCCCGCTGCCTGACGCCGGCCCCGACGCCTTTGCCAAGGCGAACCGCCAGATTCTGGCCGCCCGCGCCGAGGTGCTGCTGACCAACATGGACTTCTACCCGGAGCCGGACGCACCGACCTGGGCGCTGCTGGACACGCTGGCGGGGCTGTACCGCCGCGTGCAGGCCGGGGGTCAGGCGGCCTATCCGCAGGGCATGAGTGTGCGGCTGCATCTGGGCGGCTACCCGCTGCCGCAGCGCCCGCCCCGCTGGATCGCCGCCGAGCTGGCCGAGGGGCTGCTAGAGCGCGGTGTGCCGCTGCGCGACGCCGCGCTGGGCTGGGACGTGCGGCTGGCCCATTACCGCCTGACCCCCTACAGTCATATCAAAATGCAGGTGGTGGACGGCCGCGAGGTGACGGTCGCCGGTTACGGCTATGGGCAGAACTGGTTGCCGTCTGGCGGGCGTGTCAACGATCTGGGCCTGACCATGCGCGGGCCAGTGGCGCAGAATGCGGCCGCCGCATTTGCCGATCTCTGGTCGCTGTCCGATGAGCTGAGTTGCCCGGCAGGGACGCAGGCCACTGAAGTGCGCGGGCGCTGCACCTGGTGGCCTGCGGCGCCGCTGATCCGCCCCCCACTGGCCCGCGGGGTGGTGCAGGCCGGCGACTCGGCGGCGCTGCTGCTGTACCGGCGCAGCGGTTACCTACAGGCAGACGCCGCCCACCTGGCCCTGTTCGGCGCGGCCCGGCGCCAGATTGACCTGCTGCAGACCTCGCTCAGCACCCAACTGAACTGCCTGGCGCTGGAGCCCTGGCCGGACATTTGCCGGGGAATGCCGCTGCCGCCGTACTTCAGCGCCCTGCTGGATGCCATGGGGCGCGGGGTGCGGGTGCGCGTGCTGACGATGGGCGGCAAGGTAGAAGGCCTGCAAAACCGCACCGGCGTGCTGATTCTGCGCCGCGCAGCCCAGGAGCGCGGGCTGGCGCATCTGCTGGACGTGCGCGCCACCACCTACCCCATGCACACCAAAGCCCTGTTGGTAGACGGTGAAGCGGCGCTGACCGGCAGCATGAATTTTCACTTCTCGGCGTGGGGCCAGGCCGGGCTGGGCGAAGCGGCCCTGCTGACGGACGACCCTCTGGCCGTGCGCTGGTTGCAGCGGCGCTTTGACGCCGACTGGCAGGCCCGCAGCCGCCCTTTTGTGACCAATCCAGGCGCGGCCAATCTGGAATAGTGGCAGGCATGATCAAGCGCATTCACCTCGCCAAACCACGCGGCTTTTGCGCCGGAGTGGTCATGGCGATTCAGGCTGTCGAGCAGGCCGCCGACCACGAGAGCCAGCCCGTGACCGTCTACCACTCCATCGTTCACAATCACACGGTGGTGGAGCGGCTGGAGCGCGGCAAGGGCGTGAGCTTTGTGGAAAACCTGGAGGAAATCCCCATGTTGCCCCACGGCACCGACACGGTGGTCTTTAGCGCCCACGGGGTCAGCCCGGCCATCCGTGAGCAGGCCCGCGCCCTGGGCCTGGCAACGGTGGACGCCACCTGCCCGCTGGTCACCAAAGTGCATACCGAAGCCCGCAAATACGCCGCCGAGGGCTACACCATCCTCCTGATCGGGGACAGCGCCCGGCACCAGGAGGTGATCGGCACCCAGGGTGAAGCGCCGGAGAGAACCATCCTGATCGGGGTGCAGGGCAAAGTGGGCGGCGGCCTGAACGACCCGCGCACCGTGCAGGTGCCCGACCCGGAAAAGCTGGTGGTGCTCACCCAGACCACCCTGAACGTGGACGACACCCGCCAGACGGTCGCCATTCTCAAGGAGCGCTTTCCGGCGCTGGTGATTCCGCCCAGCGAAGACCTGTGCTACGCCACCAAGAACCGCCAGGACGCGGTCAAGGCGATTGCGCCGCAGGTGGACGCCTTTTTGGTGCTGACCAGTATGCATTCCAGCAACGGCATGCGGCTGCTGGAGTTGAGCCGCGAGCTGTGTGGCCGCGCCGAGCGCCTGGAAACGGCCGCCGACCTCGCCCACATTGACCTGAGCGGCGTAGAGCGCCTGGGCGTCACCTCCGCTGCCAGCACGCCCGACGACCTCGTGCAGGAGGTGGTGGCCCACTTCCGCGCCCTGAACCCCGCGCTGGAAGTGCTGGAAGAAGGCGAGTGGGAGAACATCAAGTTCCGCCCCGCCAAAAAGGTGAACTTGGACGGCTCACAAGAAGCGCTCGTCTGAATCAGGGCTGAGCGGCGCTGGAAGGCGCTGGCACGGTGCTTGCTGGGCTTGGCTCCACAGGCTGCGCCAGAAACCACACTTCGCCCAGCAGCAAGAGCATGAGCAGCACACCTATCACCAGGGCGGCCACGGTTCGGAGCAGCGCGCTGCCTTGCCGTTGCCCTGCCTCCAGGTCTGCCCGCACCTGTGCCCGGTACCGTTCCTCAGCGTGGATGCGGGCTTTGGTCTGCTCGTCGGGGTAGGTCATGGGGTCAGCGTAAGGTCTGGGCGCCTGTCAGGGCGTCAGCCCCTCCACCATCCGGCGCACCAGCCCCAGCCCCAGCGTGTCTACACCGCCGCGCGTGGCCGAGCCTGAGAGCAGCAGCCACACTCCATCCGCGACTTGCTCGGCCAGGGGGGGGTGCAGGGGGTCGCCGTAGGGCAGGCCCAGCCACGCGCCCTCTATGTCGGCCAGGCTGCGGCCCACGCCCAGCGCGCCCGACGCCAGGACGGGAAGCGCCTCCATGCGCGGCAGCAGCTCCTCCAGCAGTTCGCGGCGCAGGCCCACCTGCACGCCGGTCAGCCGCCCCGAGGTGGGCTGGTAGCCGTGGGGATCGGCGCTGCTGGGCGGCAGATACAGGGCGTACTCACTGGCGAGCGGACGCAGCAGCAGGTTGCCGGCGCGCAGCAGGGGAGAAGTGGCAGGGTCGCTTGGCAGCCGCAGCCGGGGCCGCTGCATATAGGCCCGCCCGTGCGGCAGGTGCAGGCCCAGGCCCTGTTCCAGCAACTCGGGACCGGATGCTCCTGCGGCCACCACCACCAGCCCGGCGCGCACCTCCCGCGTCTCATGAACCACGACTTCGTGGCGGTTGGTCACGGTCAGGCGGTGCAGCCGTACCCCACCGGGCACGGGTTCGGCGCGGACATTCAGCATCAGGTCGGCGCCCGCCGCCACGGCGTCTTGCCCCAGCCGCAGCGTCAGCTCGCCGGGGCGGTAGGTCAGCGCTTCGCGGCGCTCAGCGCGGGGCAGCTGGGCAGGGTCCACCCAGCCCGCCAGCGCTGGGAACCCAGTCAGCGCACCGGCGGCGTCTTCAGGCCCCTGTGCGCCGAAGTCCAGCACCGGCAGCGGTGTCAGCCCGGTGGGCAATCGGCGCTTCAGCTCGCGCCAGGTCACATCGGCCAGGGCGGCGTCCCCAGCGCTCAGGCCAGTGGCGTCCCACACGCCCGCGCCCAGCAGTGTGGCCCCCTCTTCGTTGGGCAGGCCGCCTTCTTCCAGCAGCAGCACCCGCCGCTGCGGCCACAATTCGCGCAGGTACAGCGCCGCCGCCGCGCCCAGCAGCCCGGCGCCGACCACGGCCACGTCATAGCGCTCTGCCTCCCCCTGCGGCGCGAAGGGCTGCCCCACGTGTGCCCAGACCTGTCCCCGCTTGCCGCCGTCCATTTGCCCAGCATAGGGGATAAGAAGTGCGGTTGATCACTTCAGACCAAGTGATTTGACCTGACCAGAGCAAGGAGCAAAAAGCGCGTGCCACGCAGTATGGAGTGCTTTTTACGGAGGGATGGCGCAAAGAGGCGCAGTG
>JAUNHF010000063.1 GCA_030524065.1 Deinococcus sp. | reverse complement strand
CGGCATTGCCCAGTTCAGGATGGGCCAGTCCAGCATGGGCCGATTCGGGAATGCTCGGCCTAGGGCTGCCCAGCTGCGTGGTGACCATGCTTCCAGCATGCCCCAGAAAGTTTAGGACTGTCTCAACATGTGCTCGGGCAAGTCTGGTGCTGTGGCAAAACGGCCATGCTGGCAAGTGGGAAAGGGCGCTTTCACGCCCAGCCGCACCGGCTAAGCTGAGCCCATGACCAAACTCCAGATCGGCCAGCCGGCACCCGCATTCAGCGCCACCAGCGACGATGGCCGTCAAATCAGCCTGGCAGACCTGCAGGGGCAGTGGACCGTCCTGTACTTTTACCCCAAGGCCAACAGCTACGGCTGCTCTATCGAAGCGCAGCAATTCGAGCACTTCTTGCCGCAGTTCGCGGAGCTGGGGGCACAGGTGGTTGGCATCAGCACCGACGGGGCCGGCGGGCAAGCGGCCTTCCGCGAAAAATGCAGCCTCTCCTATCCTCTGCTGCCCGACCCGGACAAGACCATCTGCCGCGCCTACGGGGTGCTGGGCGGAATGACTGGCTTGATCGGCCTTTCGGGGCGGGCGTCGTTCGTGATTGATCCCCAGGGCACCCTGGTTCACCAGCTGCACGATATGAACCACACCGTGCATGTCAGCGCGGCCCTGCAAGCTCTGCGGGACCGGCAAGGGCAGCAGTAACGCAGCAGTAAAGACGTTAGGGAAACCGGGCAGATAGCAATCGCACGGCAGTGGAATTTCCTTCATTTTAATGGTTTGGAAAGAGTGTTGCCTTTTTGCTATTCAGGCGCTAGCTTGGCCCATGTCCAAAAAACTTGGTTTTCTGACTGCTCTGCTGGGTCTGTCTCTGTTCACCTCTGCTCACGCCGACCTGGAACCCGGCGGCCAGCTGGCGCAGGCGGCCTCCGGCGCGGCCACTGCTCCAGCCGCTGCCGGGACTCCAGCGACGGCAACAAGCACTTCAGCCCCCCGGACAGCCACGGCGACCGCCAGCCGCACCACGGCGCCGCCCGCCTTTGACCCACGTGTGATGGAATTGGCCGCCGCACCGCAGGCGAGCCGCATTGAGGCGGACATCCGCACGCTGGTAGGCTTTGGCACCCGCCACACCATGTCCCGGACCGACTCGGACACCCAGGGGATTGGCGCGGCCGTGCGCTGGATGAAAGCGGAATTCGAGAAAATCAGCGCCGAGTGCGGCGGGTGCCTGGAAGTGCATGAGCAGCGCACCCTGGTCAGGGCGGGCAGCGAGCGCATCAGCAAAGATACCGAGGTCGTGAACGTGTACGCCGTGCTGCGCGGCACCGTGCGCCCCAACGATTACGTGATTATGTCCGGCGACATTGACAGCCGAGTGACCGACGCGATGGATTTCACCTCGGTCAGTCCCGGTGCCAACGACAACGCCAGCGGACTGGCCGGCACCATCGAAGCGGCCCGCGTGCTGAGCCGCTACAAGTTCGCCAACTCCATTGTGCTGGCGGGCCTGAGCGGCGAGGAGCAGAACCTGTACGGCGGCGAATTTCTGGCGGCCAAAGCCAAAGCCGAGGGCTGGAATATCATCGGTGTGCTGAACAATGACATGATCGGCAACATTGAAGGCGTGAACGGCGTGGTGGACAACCGCAGCTTCCGCATCTTCTCCGAACCGTACTTCCAGGGCGCCGACGAGAAAACCCTGCAGCAGCGGCGCTACTACGGCGGCGAGGTGGACGGCCCCAGCCGGCAGCTGGCCCGCTACGTTCACCGCACCACCCAGACCTACCTGCCGCAGCTGAACCCGATGATGGTGTACCGCCTGGACCGTTTCGGGCGCGGCGGCCACCACACGCCTTTTAACAATGCCGGCTTTCCGGCTGTGCGGGTGATGGAAACCAACGAGAACTACAACCGCCAGCACCAGAACATTCGCACCGAGAATGGCGTCCAGTACGGCGACGTGATCGAGGGCGTGAACTTTGACTACGCCGCCCGCCTGACCGGAGCGAACGTGGCGGCACTGGCCTCTTTGGGCTGGGCCCCCCCTGCCCCGACCGAGGTGGCCCTGGGCGGCGGCGTGCAGCCAGCCGCCAAACTGCGCTGGAAGCCGGCGGCGAGCCGCAACCTGCTGGGCCACAAAATCTATTACCGCCTGACCACCGACCCGCAGTGGACCCACTCGGTGTGGGTGCCCGCCGGCACCAACGAATACACCCTGACCGGCCTGGTGGTAGACAACTACTATTTCGGCGTGGCGGCCGTAGGCAAAGACGGCAACGAAAGCCTGGTGCAGTTCCCCGGGAGCGTGTTCCGCGACTGAGCCAGAGCACCGCCAACTCGGGCGACCGGGGCTGGCCGCAGTAGCGTAATTAGGGACCATAAATTCATCAAGGACCGAAAATAAGGGAGCCGCCGGCTGAAGCTGCGGCTCCTTTATGTGCAGCTCCGCTACTTGCCCTTTGCGGGCAGCCCCGTTTGGCCGGGCCACACTTCCGGGTAAAAACGGTCCGGCTTCTGAGCTGCAAAGCCCCGCAGCGCCCTACCAAAGCCCCAGCCAGCAGCAGATGCCTTAGGCGGCGAGCGCCCATAGCGCGTTTGACAAGATATTCATCTTTATTGGCGAGGGGAGCAAGTGCAAAGGAGGAGAACAGGTCATGAGAGACCGCGCAGGGCTGGGTTCCTCCCCTGGGTTACTGGCACTGCTCCGCCAGCCACGCCCGCGCCGTTGCTGGCGCTGCTCCCGCGTCGGTGGGCTGCTGCGGCTTCAGGACACCGCCGTAGACCTTGCCCGCAGCGTCTGTATCCAGCGCCACGGTAACCAGCATCTCTGTGCCGCCGTACAGCCTGCGCACCTGATTGGCCGACGAAAGGCCAGCGCTGGGCGCGCCAAACGTGCGCGTGTCCGCACGGCCGTAAAATGCCAGCAGCGCCACTTCGCCAGAGGACGCGGTGCGCCCATCTTGCAGCACGGCCACCGGCCCCCCAACCGGCTGATAATGAGGCGTGTTGAATGTGGAGCTGCCGCCCAGCTGCACCGCACCCTCTTGGAGGGCCAGTTCGGTTTCACGGCCCTGGTTGTCCACGAAGCCCCCGACCCGGCCACTGCCCAGCAAAGGGCTCAGCCCGGCCAGCATGGGTTCCATATTGCCCCCAGTGTTCTGCCGCAGGTCAACGATCCAGCCGCAGCCGGCCTTGGCCTCGGCGGTCACCAGTCCCTGGGCCAGCGTATCTGCGTACTCCTGAAGTACCTGGGCGTCATCCGATACCACGGCAGGCACCGTCACGGTGGTCACCCCATCCGAAGTCTCTACCGTGGGCATCTGGGGTGGTCCCATCCGCTCGGAGAGGCTCTGGCCTTCTTCCAGCAACTTGGAGTGCGGCCCGCCCGCCACCGCCAGGGCTTCCCGCAGCGCCGGCAAGGTGGCCGCGTAGTTGGGGGCGTCTCGGGTGGCTGCTACGGCTTCTGCGCGCGCCTGCTGCCACTTTTCACCCGTGGCGTAGTAGCCGTTGTCCATCAGGCTCAGGGCAGTGTCTGCGTACGCAGCGGGGGTCGGCGGCTTCAGATAAACGCCGAAGCGCAGGCCGTACTGCCACAGCAGAGCCAGACCGGCCAACAGTCCCAGCAGCAGCAGCGCCACCACTCCTCTGAACAGGCGTGACCGCCCAGGCCGCCGTCCCTTGCCAGATGACATCTGTTCCATAGGCCAACCTAACAATCCAGCTTCTCAACTGCATGATACGCCCGCTTCTCTTCGCCCTCCGCTTCAATCAGAGCGAGGGCCACCCGCAAAGCCTCGGTGCGGCGCTCCGTCAGCGTATGCTGGGCGGGCTTGAGCTTGCCGCCAGCCAGCACTTTCTCGCACTTGCCCAGCAGTGAGGCGAGGGCGCGGTGGGCCTCGGAGAGTTGGTGGAGAGAGAAGGAAGACACGGGGTGAGGATAGACAGGCGCAGCGGGGAAACGCGTCGGCCAAATGGCCTAAAGGGGCCAGAGCTTCCGCCCGGGCCCCTTCCTGCGTGCCGTCATGGCAACCGTTACTTTGACTTCTACTTCTCCCGAATCGCCCACCCCTGCGCCTTCACGGCCTCAATCTGCGCCGCGAACACCGGGTCCACTTCTTCGTCGGTCAGGGTCTTGGCGCCGCGGTAGGTCAGGCGCACCGCCACCGAGCGGTTGCCCTCGCCCACCTGCTCGCCCGTGTACACGTCGAACGGTTCCACACCTTCGAGCAGCTCGCCGCCCGCGTTACGCAGCACCGCCACGATTTCGCCGTAGCTGACCCCAGCGGGCGCAATCACGGCCAGGTCACGCCACGCAGCCGGGGCGCGGCTGGGGTCGCGGAAGGCCCACGTGCCAGCAGGCAGCGGCAGGCTCAACTCGGCCAGAAAAGTGTCGCCCTTCAGCCCAAAGTCGGCGGCAATTTCGGGATGCAGCGCACCCAGCCATCCGGCGCTTTCCCCATTCCAGAGCACCTCGCCAGCAATGCCGGGATGCAGCGCCGCCGGGACCTCTTCGCCGCGCAGTTGCCGCAGCTCGAAGCGGGCTCCGCTGGCCGCCGCAAAGCTCTGCACCAGGCCCCGGAACACGCCAAAGCCGCCGCGCACGCCGTCCTGATAGGTGCGGGCCGCCAGGTCACCGCGCATCAGCAGGCCCAGGCGCTCGGTTTCGCCGCCCACCGGGAAAATCCGCCCAATTTCAAACAGCAGCGTGCGCTCGCCCTTGCCGTAGGCACCGGCCGCTTTCAGCAGCGAAGGATACAGGGCGGTGCGCAGGCCGGTACGCTCGGCAGTCTGCGGGTTTTGCAGCCTGACGCCGGGCCGCTCCGTCCGGGCCTTCCCTGCCTCCTCGTCGCTGGTAAAGGTGTAGGTCACGGCCTCCTGAAAGCCCAGGCCGCTCAGGGTGCGCCTTAGGGCGTCGCGGCGCTCACTGGGCGCCGAAGCGCCCACGTTGCTGCTGTGAATCCGCAGGGTGGGCAGGGTTTCGGGCAGCTCGGCGTAGCCGTGCAACCGGGCCACTTCCTCGGCCAGGTCCTGCCAGATGTGCATGTCCACCCGCCAGGAGGGGGGCTGCACCGTGAGCGCATCGCCCTCGCCCGACACCGCGCAGCCCAGCCGGGTCAGGATGCCGCGCATTTCGGCGGTGTCAATGTGCATGCCCAGCAGGGCGCGAATCTGGTCGCCGGACACCTCAATCGGCCCCGGCAGGCTGGGGCTGGGGTCGCCCACCACTGTGGCGCCGGGATGCGGCTGCCCGCCTGCGTCCGCCAGCAGGCCCACCAGACGGTCGGCGGCGCGGGGCGGCAGCAGTGGGTCCACACCACGCTCGAAGCGGTACACGGCGTCGGTCTTGACGCCCAGGCGCGAGGCCGTGCGCCGCAGCAGCACCGGGTCAAAATGCGCGGATTCGATTACCACGCTGCCCGTCTGCGCCGTCACGTGGCCGTGTTCGCCGCCCACGATGCCCGCGATACCCAGCACGCCCTGACCTTCCCCCACTTTGCCTGCCGACCCGAAAGCTTCGGCCACGCTGGCAATGCCCCGGTCGCGGCCGTCCAGAATCAGCAGGTCTTCCTGGCCCACCGTATGGGTCCCGCCCAGCAGGTCGCGCACTTCTTCGCCCTGGCGCAGGCCAAAGCTGACCAGCATCTGGTCGCCCTCAACCTCTGAGCGGTCGTACATGGCGGTGGGCTGGCCCAGTTCCAGCATCACATAGTTGCTGGCGTCCACAATCAGGTCGCGGGGGCGCATGCCGCTCAGGGTCAGGCGGCGCTGCATCCACAGCGGGCTGGGGCCGTTGCGGATGCCCGCCACCGTCCGCGCCACAAAATGGTCACAGCCGTCGCGGTAGGTGCCGGTGGTGTCCTCCGCCAGCACCAGGCCTTTGGGCGGCAGCGACACGGCGATTTCACCGGGGCCGGTCGCGCCGGGGCCAGCGGGCGGCTCGCGCAGGTCCAATTGCAGAAAAGCGGCCAGGTCACGGCTCAGGCCCAGGGCGCTCAGCACGTCGGCGCGGTTGGGGGTCACTTCTACGTCCAGCACCTGGTCGGCAGGCCAGAGCGTGTGCAGGGGCGTCCCGGCGGGGGCCTCGCCAGCGCGAATCAGCATCACCCCAGCGTTCTGTTCCCCGATGCCCAGCTCCTTTTCGCTGGCCGCCATGCCCCAGCTTTCCACGCCCTGCATCTCGCGCACGCCATAGGTGACGCCGCCGAGCGTGGTGCCGGGAGTGACCAGCGCCAGCATGGTTCCCGCCGCCAGCCCCACCGCATTGGGTGCGCCGCTGGCGATGGTGTGCTGACCGTACTCCGGGCCTGCGTCAAAGGTGATTCGGGTCAGTTTGGTGCCCTCCATGGGTTCGGCGCTCAGGACTTCTACGAGGATGACGCCCTCAGGCACGCTGGGCGTGTCTTCTACGCCTTCGAGCGGCAGCCCCATATTGGCAAGCACCGGCTCCAGCTCGGAGACAGGAGGCAGGGCAGGAATCAGTTCTTTGAGCCAGGAATAGGGGATTTTCATTGGTTTACCTCGTCGTTTGTTTGTGGGCCAGCGGTGTGCACAGCGGCAGCGTGCGTATCGGTGAAATCGTCGTGGAGGGCATGCTCGCGGACCAGCCCACGCAGCACTTCGGGGACCAGATTCACCGCGTCCAGCTGATCCAGGTCCACCCACTGCGGGTCGTAAGCGTTGGCCTCACTATTTCGGAGCCCCTCGGGACCGTCGCCCAGGCGCATCTCTCCGCCCTCTACCACGCACAGGAAATAGTGCTCGTGGTTGTCAAGGTTGTCCAGCTCCAGCACCTGCTGGCCCACTTCCACGCTCAGGTTGACTTCTTCGAGCACTTCACGGGCGCAGGCCTGGGCGGGGGTTTCGCCGTCCTCAATGCCGCCGCCGGGCAGGGTGGCGTAGGCGCGGCCGTCCTTGCGGCGCAGGATCAGCAGGATTTGGCTTTGGCTATAAATCAGGGCTACGGCACGCCGTCTCATGCGGATTCTCCTTGTGGGGCGGGTAGGTCGTCGCGCCACGCGCCACCGGCAATCAGCGCTCCGGGGGGCAGCGGCTGGGGCGGGCAGGTCGTCCTGCCACTCGCCCCCGGCCAGCAGTGAATGCTCGGGCAGCGGCTGAGCATACACGTACACCCAGGCCGTGCACACCGAGCCGTCCGCCAGCGTCACTTCACGCAGTTCGCGGTGGTAGAGGTTGTCCGGGTGCTGGGGGCCACGGTAGCCTTCCAGCTCGTCCATTTTTGCCAGCACGGCGTCCAGCTGCGCGGGCGGGTAGGTGTACAGATCACCTTGCACCTGCCTCCCAGTTTCAGCAAAGACCAGGGCGGGGTATGTGCCCAGGTGGTGCAGTGCCGCGCCGGCGAGCGTGGCGGGTTGGGTCTGCGGCTGCGCCACCGCCGAAGCCCAGGCGGCGTTGCGGTGCCCCGGCTTGAGCGTGCCGTAAACAAAGACGTGACAGACCTGCTCACTCACCCCAGCTCACCCCGGAATTGCCCCATCACGCGGGGGTCGTTGGCGTAGAAGTAGCGGATGTCGGGAATGCCGTATTTCAGCATGGCGATGCGCTCCGGACCCAGGCCGAAGGCAAAGCCGGTCATGCCCTCATAGATGCGGTCCTTGCCGGCCGCTTCGCGCAGGTCGTCCACCGCCCGGAACACATGCGGGTGCACCATGCCGCAGCCGCCCAGCTCCAGCCATTTGCTCTCGCCGCGTGGGTTGTCCCAGTACACGGCAAAGTCGGCGCCCGGCTCCACAAAAGGGTAGTAGCTGGGCTGAAAGCGCACCTTGGCGCTGGGGCCGTACAGGCCACGTGCCATCTCGGCAATGGTGCCCTTGAGGTCGGCCATGCTGATGCCCTCGCCCACCACCAGGCCTTCCAGCTGGTGAAACATGCTCTCGTGGGTGGCGTCGGTCGCCTCATAGCGGTACACCTTGCCGCGCACCACGATTTTCAGGGGCGGCTCGTGGTCCACCATGTAGCGAATCTGCATCGGGGAGGTGTGGGTACGCAGGAGTCGTCCGTCTTCCAGCCAGAAGGTATCTTGCAGGTCGCGGGCCGGGTGATACCACGGCACGTTGAGCGCCTCGAAGTTGTAGTGCTCTTCTTCAACTTCGGGGCCTTCCACCACCGCGTAGCCCAGCTGGCGGTAAATGCTGATCAGGTCATCATAAACGCGGGTGATGGGATGCAGCCCCCCCGCCGGCAGGTCCAGGCCGGGCAGGGTCACGTCCAGCGCCTCACCGCGCAGCCGGGCGTCCAGGGCCTGGCGCCTGAGCAGGCTTTCGCGTTCGTCCAGCGCGGCCTGAATAGAGGTGCGGATCACGTTGATTTCGGCGCCACGGGCTTTGCGCTCTTCGGGTGGCAGCTTGCCCAGCGCCCCCAGCTCCTGGGTGACCAGCCCCTTTTTGCCCAGGTACTTGGTCTTGACGGCCTGGAGCGCGTCCAGCTCCTGGGCGGCAGTGATTTCCTGTAAAGCTTCTTGTTGCATATCTGCTCCTGTGTCCGGTGGACTCGTATGTGCCGGTGTATTGAACGCCGGGCTTCGCCACTGAGA
>JAUNHF010000062.1 GCA_030524065.1 Deinococcus sp. | reverse complement strand
AGGTCACCTTCGCTTTCGTGTCGGTCACTATCAGCAGCTTTGGCTTGAGGCAAGATAGGGTGCCTTTGTCGAAAGTAAAGGGCCAGGCTTCTCCGACACTCTCCCGACTGATGTGTAGGCGTTTCGCTCCCATGTAGGGGGCAAGGTAAAACGTTACCGGCAGCAGGATGAAGAGGAAAGGCAGCGAAGCTTTGACTTTATTGAGTAAAGCCTGGTCCATTGGGATGCTCTCTCAGCCGATGATTTGCCCCTGCTCATCCAGCGGTGGGTATTCTACGCCTTGCTCGTCGTATTTCTCGGCCAGGTCCGGGTAGGCCCAGCGAAAGGCGAACTGCTGCAACTCCTCGTCGCTCAGCTGCGGCTGGGCGTACATGCCGGCCTCCAGCCGCTGGCGCTGCGCCTCAAACAAAATGGTGGCGGCGGCCACCGAGACGTTCAGGCTCTGCACCATCCCCATCATCGGAATGATGATGTTGGCGTCGGCGGCCTCGGCGGCTTCGTCGCTCACACCGAACTTCTCGGCGCCCAGCAGTACGCAGGTGGGGCGGGTGTAATCGGGCTGGCGGTAGTCCACGCTGCGCTGCGACAGGTGGGTCGCCAGCACCTGCACCCCCTGGCCCTGCAGCTCGCGGATGGCCTCCAGGGCCGAGGCATGCTGCTGCACGCTGACCCATTTGTGGGCGCTGCCAGAGCTGGCCTCGAACATGCGCGAGCGAAAGGAACCCAGGCTCAGACTCTGGGGTGGTACGGCGTGAGCGGTCATCGCGCCCACCGCGTCGCAGGTGCGCAGAATCGCGCTGAGGTTGTGGGGCTTGTTCACCTCGTCCATCAGGACGCTGAGGGTGGGCTGGCGCAGGCGCAGCACGCGCAGGATTTTGGCGTAACGTTCGGGCGTCATCGCTCCACAGCATACGGGGCCGCTGCGGGGAAAGGCGGCCCGCAGCCCCTTATTCTCCCGGCAAGCGCCGTACCGGCAATTGCACCCAGCCCTGGCGCGAGATGATCCGCAGCAGCAGCACGGCGGCAATTCCGGCCAGCTGCCCGCCCAGCACCCCCAGGTGTGGCACGCTCAGGTACACGGTGGCGGCTCCCAGCGCGGCGGCGGTGGCGTACAGCTGGTCGCGGCGGTACATCACTTCCGGGACTTCGTTGGCGATCAGGTCGCGGATGATGCCGCCGCCCACGCCACTCAGCATGCCGGCAAAGGTCACGCCCAGCGGACCCAGCCCCAGCGACAGGGCACCCAGTGCCCCCGACGAAGCAAAAACCGCCAGCCCGATGGAATCGAACACCTGAATGGTGCGCTCAAAGCGGGCCAGGCGCTCCCCGAAGGCGAAGGCCAGCAGCCCGCCGCCCAGCGCCAGCCAGGCGTACAGCTCGTCACGCAGAAACAGCGGCGGCGTCTGCCCGGTCAGGGTGTCGCGCACCGCGCCGCCACCCACTGCCGTCACGGCGCCCAGCACCAGCACGCCGAACATATCGAAGCGCTTGCGCACGGCCAGCAGCGCCCCCGACATCGCAAAGGCCAGCGTGCCCAGCAGGTCGAACGCCCGCAGCCCCGACTGCACCCCGGTCAGGGGTTCGCCGGGGAGGTGCAGCAGTTCAGGCAGCGGCATAGGAAGCAGCCGCCAGCACTCAGGCGAGGTCCAGGTCGTCGGGCCACTCGGCGTTGGTGAACACGTTCTGCACGTCGTCCAGTTCTTCCAGCGCGTCTACGATTTTCAGCAGCTTGCCGGCGTCCTCCGCATTCACGGCCACCGTGTTGCTGGGAATGCGGCTCAGCGAGGCGTTCTCGGTGGTAAAGCCCGCCGAGGCCAGGCCGTCCTGCACCGCGTACAGCTCGGTGGGGTCGGTGGTGATTTCCAGGCCGTCCTCGGACACCTGAATGTCCTCAGCGCCATACTCAATGGCCGCCTCCTGGGCCGCCTCGGTGGCGTCGGGCAGCAGAATCACGCCCTTTTTCTCGAACTGCCACGCCACGCTGCCCGAGGTGCCTAAGCTACCGCCACGCTTGTTGAATACGGCCCGCACGTCGGCCACGGTGCGGTTCACATTGTCGGTCAGCGCCTCAATAAAAATAGCCGTGCCGCCAGGGCCGTAGCCTTCGTAGGTCACTTCCTTGAAATCCTGGCCCGAGTCGGCGCCGCCTGCGGCCCGCTTGACAGCGTTGTTGATGTTGTCCACCGGCACGGTGTCGGACTTGGCCGCCGCGATGGCGTTCTTGAGCGCCAGGTTGCCGCTGGGGTCGTCACTGCCCCCCGAACGCACCGCCGCCGTGATGGCGCGCAGGTGCTTGGAGATGATGGCGCTGCGCTTTTTGTCGTTGGCGCCCTTTTTCCGCTTGATCTGAGACCATTTGTTGTGACCTGCCATTGTTCAGTTCGCTCCTTGGTATGCACGCACGCGCGGCCTGAGCGGCGCCTGCGGGACGCGGCCCATTGTAACGCGGCGGGCGCCGGGCACAGGTTGCTGTTGCCCCGGCGCGGCGCATAGTGGGGGCATGACTCTACCCAGCCCGCCCTGGACCGACCGCCTGCGTCATGTGAACGGCATCCGGCTGCACTGCCTGGAGGCCGGACCAGAAAGTGGCCCACTTGTGCTGCTGCTGCACGGTTTTCCCGAAGACAGCCGCGCCTGGAAACGCCAGATCGGCCCGCTGGCCCGCGCCGGATTCCGGGTGGTGGCGCCCGACCTGCGCGGCTATCACCTCAGCGACAAGTCGCCGGGGGTGGACGCTTACCGCATGGACACCCTGCTGGATGACGTGGTGGCTCTGATTCACAGCCTGGGCCATGCCCGCGCCCATGTGGTGGGCCACGACTGGGGCGGCATCATCGCCTGGGGGCTGGCGATCCGCAGTCCCGAAGTGGTGGACCGCCTGGCCGTGCTCAACGCGCCGCATCCGGCGGCCATTCGCCGTGAGCTGCGCCGCACCGAGCAAAAAAAGCGCTCCTGGTACGCGGCCTTTTTCCAGCTGCCCTGGCTGCCCGAGCAGCTGCTGCCGCTGCTGGGCCGGTACGCCCTACAGGGAAGGCCCGGCAGCTTCAGCGCGGCGGACCGGGCAGGCTATGAAGCGGCCTGGTCACAGCCGGGCGCGGCGAGTGCCATGCTCAACTATTACCGCGCCCTGGCCCGCTGGGGCAACGTGAAGGGCACGCAGGTCCAGGCGCCCACCCTGCTGCTGTGGGGAATGCAGGATGTGGCCCTGGTGCCCGAACTGAGCGAAGGGCTGGAAGCCTGGGTGCCCGACTTGCAGGTGGTGCTCTTTGCCCAGGCCACCCACTGGCTGATGCGCGACGAGCCGGTGCGTGTAAATAACCTGCTGGCCGAGTTTCTCGCCCCATAGGGAGCCGGCAGAAAAAGTCACGGGCCAGACAAGGTGAACCGGCGCCGCTGCGAGAGCGGGCGCCGGTCCTGCGCGGCCCTGTACTGGCTACGAGTGATCAGTCGCCGCGGTCGGCCAGGGCGTCCGGGTCGGCTTCCGGATTCTCCCGGTAGGTGGGGTCTTCTGCCCCGGGGCGCAGGGTCAGGCGGGCGCGTTCCTCGGTGGGCGTGCGGCTGTCACGCTCCTCGCGGGCGGGGCCAGTGTTCACCCCGCTGATCAGCAGCTCGCCGCTGTCCAGGCTGCTGGCGGGCCGGACCTGCTCCGTGGCCTGGGCCGGTCCGGGGGCGTCCTCGTTGGGGAGGCCGCCCTGCTCGGCAGGAATGTCGCTGGCGTCACGCTTGGTCATGGGGTCCAGCATAGCCCGCTGGCCTAGCGGGTCAGGGCTTCCTGCAACGCTCCCGCAAAGGCGTCCTCATCATCCAGCCAGGGGTAGTGGCCGGTGTCCAACACGGTCAGATCGGCGCCGCCCAGGTCCTGGAGCCAGTCGGTCTGCTCGGGGTAAGCGCTGCGGTCATGCACCCCCGCAATCACGAAGATGGGCCGCGTGATCTCCTGCAAAAAGGGCGGGTACTCGAACTCCCACAGGCCCTGGTACACCAGCGCCTCGCCCACCTCGGCGCGGCCGGTCAGCTGGCCCTCGGCGTCCACGAATTCCAGCTGCATGCGCGTCTGCGGATCGGGAAAGTGCAGCGTGTTCAGCAGGTCGCGGGCGTTGAGCAGGTCAAAAGCGGCCTGCACGCGGGCACCGCCCACCGCCGGATACTCGCCTTCGGGAGTCTGGGCGCGCAGGTCATCGGCCGGGTCGCTGAGCGGCTGGCCCTTGAGCGCACTTGCCTCGGCCAGCAGGGTCAGGGCCAGCTGCGGAAAGTGCACCCAGGGATTGACCGCCACCACCCGCGCCGTGTGCTGTGGGTAGCGCCGGGCATATTCCAGCGCGATCAGGCTGCCAAAGCCGTGACCCAGCGGCACGATGCGCTCCAGCTGGAGGTGCTGGCGCAGGGCTTCTACGTCCTCAACCAGGGTGTCAAGGTCCAGGGCCTCGCCCTGTTCGGTCTCGGTCAGCGGAGCGCTGCGGCCACAGCCCCGCTGGTCCAGATACACGGCGGGCCAACCGGCTTCTTCTAGGCGCTCTCCGAACAGTTCCTGAAAAGAAAAGCTGTTGTAGCCGGGCCCGCCGTGCAAAAAGACCAGCGCAGGCCGCTCCGGGCCAGCCGGCCGGTAGGCAAAGTAGAGTTCGGCGCCATTGAGGAGTGCGGTGTCGCCTTCCAGGGCAGAATCTGCGAACGGATCGGTCATGGCGGCAGTCTAGAGCAGCGGTTGGGCCGCGCCACGTAGCCGCTTCTCGCTCCCCCGCCGCATAGACCTAAGTGCTCTGACAATTCCCCTGCATAAAGGGAGACTAAAAGTAACTGTGATTGCGTCTGGACCTCGCTGGTTAGACTTATTTCACATTTTCATGAACAGAGCTGACGGCCGGGTGGGCAGGGCCGCAAAGACAAGGAGCAGGCAATGGAGCAGCGGGTTTTGGTCATTGAGGATAATCCGGATATCAGCCGGGTGGTGCAGTACGAACTGGAACAGGCAGGATTTGAGGCCCTTACAGCGCCTGACGGCATCAGTGGACTGACACTGGCCCGCGAAGAGCATCCCGATCTGGTGATTTTGGACCTGGGGCTCCCTGACCTTGACGGAGCCGAAGTGACCCGCCGCCTGCGCAAGAACAGCTCCATGCCGATCATCATCCTGACTGCGATGGACGCCCTGGACCGCAAGGTGGCGTTGCTGGAAGCCGGCGCCGACGACTACATGACCAAGCCTTTTTATCCCGAGGAACTGGTGGCCCGCGTCAAGGTGCAGCTGCGCCATCAGCAGCATGGCGACGTGATCCGGGTGGGCGACCTGGAAATCCACCCCCAGAAGCGGCTGTGCTACTTCAAGGGGCAAGAAGTGCGCCTCTCCCCGCGCGAATTTGACCTGCTGACCTTCCTGGCGCGGCAGCCCGGCCGGGTGTATTCCCGCGCCGAGATTGAGCGCGATGTGTGGAGCGGGGATCTGCCCAGCAACTCCAACGTGGTGGACGTTCACATGGCGAACATGCGCTCCAAGTTGCGCGACCTCGACGGTTACGGCCTGATCCGCACCGTGCGTGGCATCGGCTACGCGCTCAAAACGCCCTGAACATCACACGCCCCGGGCGGCCCTGGCTGCCGGGGAGGCGGGGCTGTTCCGCCCCCACCCTTGGCGCGGTCTGGCTCTGATCCTCTCCGGACTGGTCGCTCTCCCAACTGGCCCCATGACACCAGAACCTGCCAACACCACCTTGACTGCGCTGCCCAGCTTTCAGGTCGGCCACTGGACGGACCCGGTGGGCCGGACCGGCTGCACGGTCATTCTCTGTCCGCCCGGGGGGGCGGTGGCTTCGGCCAGCTTTCTGGGGCCCAGCCCCGGCACCCGCGAGGGCGTGCTGCTGGCTCCCGAAAAGGCAGTAGAGCGGGTGCATGCCCTGCTGCTGACGGGAGGCAGCGCCTTTGGCCTGGCGGCCGCCGACGGGGTGATGCGCGAGCTGGAACTTCAGGGCCGGGGGGTGGACACGGGCGCTGCGCGGGTGCCCATCGTCCCTGCCGCCGTCATTTATGACCTGGGCAGCGGTGATCCCCAGGCCCGCCCCACAGCCGACTCCGGCCGGGCAGCGCTGCGGGCGGCCACTTCGGCGCCGGTGCCCTGCGGCGCGGTGGGGGCCGGCACCGGCGCTACGGTGAGCAAATGGCGCGGCCCCGCCGGCACCCAGCCCGGCGGTCTGGGCAGCGTCTGGCTTGAAGAGTCAGGAGTCAGCGTGGGCGTCCTGGCTGTGGTCAACCCGGTGGGGGACGTCCTGGATGAGCGCGGGCAGCCGCTGGGGCACCCTGCTGGCCCCGTGGCTGCTCCCCAGCTTCCAGTGACGCCCGTGCAGAACACCACCCTGCTGGCGGTCGCCACTGAGCATGCCCTGACCAAAGCCGAGTGCCGCCGCCTGGCCGACGCGGCCTGCGCCGCCCTGGCGCGGGTCATCTCTCCCAGTCACACCGGCTGGGACGGAGACTGCGCTTTCGTGCTGAGCAGTGGCCTGCGCCCCGCCGCCGACCCATTGCTGCTGACCGATCTGACCGCGCGGGCAGTGTGCGCCGCCGTGCGGCAGGCTGTGCGCGCAGGGCAGCCGGGTGCCTCCGCCTCTGCCACCTCTGCGTAGGTGCACAGACCAGCGCACCGGACTGACGCCCGCCTGACGATCTCTGAAGGGTTCCTCACGGGAACGTCAGGGGGGCAACAGTTCCTGCCCGTAGGCTAGGGCCATGAACCATTCCCGTTTGACTGCCCTGGCCCTGGCGTTCAGTGCCAGCCTGGCCCTGGGCCTGAGCACCCAGGCCGAGGCGCAGACCTTCAAGCTGTCGCCCGGCCTCCAGAAAAAGCTTCAGGCCGGCGACCAGCAGCCGGTAGGCGTGATCGTGCGCTTTGAATTTTCCAACACGGCCCGTGGCCGCCAGAACCTGGGGCAACTGCGCTCCCAGCTGGCCCAGAGCCTGCAGGGCCTGGGTCCATCCGCCCGCATCCTGAATGAAGCGATTCGCAGCGGCCAGGGCACCGAACTGTGGCTGGACCAGAGCATCTACCTGCCCCTGACCCCCCGTCAGGCGCTGGCGCTGGCGGCCCTGCCCAACGTAAAGGAGGTGTTCGAGAACTTTCAGGTGCAGGTGCCCCGCGCCGTGGCCCTCAGCGCCGCCGCTGCGCCGGCCGGCACCCCGGCCCACCTTCAGCAGATCGGCGCGCCGCAGGCCTGGGCGGCTGGGTTCAAGGGCTCGGGCATCCGTATCGGACACCTGGACAGTGGGATTGACGCCTCGCACCCCGAGCTGAGCGGCAAGGTCGCGGCCTTTGCCGAATTTAACGCCGAAGGCAACCGTGTCGGCGGCGCTGCGCCGCGCGACACCACCAACCACGGCACCCACACCGCCGGCCTGCTGGTCGGGAACACGGTGGGTGTGGCCCCCGACGCCAAGGTGATCAGCGCGCTGGTGCTGCCCAACAACGAAGGCACCTTCGCGCAGGTGATTGCCGGCATGCAGTACGTCATTGACCCCGACAACAACGCCGCCACCAATGACGGCGCCCAGGTGGTCAACATGAGCCTGGGGATTCCTGGCAGCTGGAACGAATTCCGGGTGCCGGTGACCAACATGCTGAATGCTGGCATCGTGCCGGTGTTCGCCATCGGCAACTATGGCCCCACCGCCGGCACCACCGGCAGCCCCGGCAACTTGCCCGAAGCCATCGGCGTGGGCGCGGTGGACGCCAGCGGCCAGGTGGCGAGCTTTAGCAGCCGTGGCCCCGCCATCTGGAACATCGGCGGGCAAAACGTGCAGGTCACCAAGCCCGATATCGCCGCGCCCGGTGTGGCAATCACCAGCGCTTTTCCCGGGGGTGGCTACGGCGCGCTAAGCGGTTCCTCGCAGGCCAGCCCCATCGCGGCGGGCGCAGTGGCCCTGATGCTTCAGGCCAAGCCCGGCAGCACCGTAGATGCGGTCAAGAACGCTCTGTACACCAGTGCCAGCAATGCTGGAGCCAAGAACAACAACGTGGGGTTTGGTCAGATCAGTGTGCCCGGCGCTCTGACGCAGTTGGGGGTCAATCTCGGCCAGCCGGCGCCTGCACCCACACCGACTCCAGCGCCAGCCCCGACTCCAGCTCCTACGCCTGCCCCGGCGCCTACTCCCGCTCCAGCGCCCACGCCTGAGCTGTCGTTCACGGCCACGCCCAGCACCTTTTCGCTGGCCCGTGGGCAATCGCGCTCGGTCGAGCTGTGGACCAATATTCCGGCCACCATCGCCATAAACGCCCCGGCTGGCCTGCAAACCAGCCTGAGCGGCGGCGTGATCACCGTGACCAATGTTTCGGCTCCCGACGGTCAGCACACCATTGGGGTTACGGCGACCAGCACGGATGCGCCCACCCGCACCCGTCAGCTGTCCCTGAACGTGACGGCTACGGGGGCCCCTGCGCCGGCGCCGACCCCTACCCCAACGCCTGTTCCCCCACCTAACCCCACACCTGCCCCCGCCCCAGACCCCCCTAAGCCGGCACCCACGGGCCCCGCCCGCTATAACCATTGCGCCCAGGGAGGCTCCC
>JAUNHF010000061.1 GCA_030524065.1 Deinococcus sp. | reverse complement strand
CCTCTAAATTCTCTGCCCGGTGCATTCCCCTCAGGTCCGCGCCCGCACTGGGGATTTCCCGCTTCAGCAGCGCCCTGGGACCGGCCCATCCCCATCTCTCCTTCCCATCACACACGAACAGGATTCCTGCCATGACCCAGATTTTCCCTGCTTCCCAGTCATCATTTTCCGCACAAAACGGCCCAGGCGACCATCCGCTTCAGCGTGCCCTGCGCGAGCGCGTACTGATTCTGGACGGCGCAATGGGCACCATGATTCAGCGCCATAAGCTCACTGAAGCCGACTTCCGGGGCGAGCGGCTTAGGGACCACCCGCTGCCGCTGCAAGGCGCCAATGACCTGCTGACACTCACGCAGCCGGACATCATTGAGGAGATTCACGCGGCCTACTTTGAGGCGGGCGCGGATATTGCCGAGACCAACACCTTTTCCAGCTCGCGCCTGGGCCTGGCCGAATACGGTGTGGACGACCTGATTTACGAGCTGAATGTACAGGGCGCGGGGCTGGCCCGCCGCGCCGCTAAGCGCTACAGCACTCCGGAGCGCCCGCGCTGGGTCGCCGGAGCCATCGGGCCGACCAACCGCACGGCCAGCATGTCGCCGGACGTGAACCGCCCCGGTTTCCGCGCCGTGACCTTTGATGAGCTGGTCAGCAGCTACAGCGAGCAGATTCGCGGCCTGCTGGACGGTGGCGTGGACGCCCTGCTGGTCGAGACGGTGTTCGATACGCTCAATGCCAAAGCGGCCCTGTACGCCGCTGAAGAAGTTTTTGCCGAGCAGGGCCGGCAGGTGCCCATCATGGTGTCGGGCACCATCACCGACGCTTCGGGGCGCACGCTGTCCGGGCAGACGCTGGGCGCTTTTCTGGCGTCTATCTCGCACCTGCCGCTGCTGTCGGTGGGCCTGAACTGCGCGCTCGGCCCAGCCGAACTGCGCCAGCACGTGCAGGAACTCTCAGCGAGCACGCCCTTTTTCACCAGTGCCTACCCCAATGCCGGCCTGCCCAACGCTCTGGGCGGCTACGACGAAACCCCGCAGAGCATGCTGGAGGTGATGGACGAGTGGCTGGAACAGGGCTGGGTGAACATCGTCGGTGGGTGCTGCGGCACGACCCCGGAGCACATCCGCGCTTTTGCCGAGGCGGCACAGCGCCACGCCCCCCGCACCCCCCCGGCTCCTTCGGGCCTGCCCACCTATTCCGGCCTGGAGCCCCTCATCCTGCGCCCCGAGTCCAACTTTCTCAATATGGGCGAGCGCACCAACGTCACCGGGTCGCGCCGCTTCCTGCGCCTGATCCGTGACCGCCAGTTTGATGAAGCGCTGGACGTAGCCCGCGAGCAGGTGGAGGGCGGCGCCCAGATCATTGACATCAACATGGATGAGGCGATGCTGGACTCGCAAGAAGCGATGGTGGAATTCCTGAACCTGGTCGCCTCCGAGCCGGACATTGCCCGCGTGCCGATCATGCTGGATTCCAGCCGCTTTAGCGTGATTGAAGCGGGCCTGAAACGGGTACAGGGCAAGGCGGTGGTCAACTCCATTTCGCTCAAGGAAGGCGAAGCCGAATTTCTGCGCCAAGCGGGCGTGCTGCGGCGTTACGGGGCGGCGGCGGTGGTGATGGCCTTTGACGAGCAGGGCCAAGCCGATACCTACGAGCGGCGCATCGCCATTTGCCAGCGCGCCTACGACCTGCTGACGGCGCACGGCTTTCCACCCCAGGACATCATTTTTGACCCCAACATTTTTCCGGTGGGCACCGGCATTCCTGAGCACGACCGCTACGCCCTGGACTTTTTTGAGGCGACCCGCTGGATCAAGGCCAACTTGCCCGGCGCCCTGGTCAGCGGCGGGGTAAGCAACGTGTCGTTCTCGTTCCGGGGCAACTCGGCGGTGCGCGAGGCGATGAACGCAGCCTTCCTGTATCACGCCCGCCAGGCCGGGATGGACATGGGCATCGTGAACCCCAGCACGCTGGAGGTGTACAGCGAAATCGAGCCGGAGCTGCTGGAGAAGGTGGAAGACGTGCTGCTGGCCCGCCGCCCCGACGCCACCGAGCGGCTGCTGGAATACAGCGAGCATGTGTCGGGTGGGGGAGCCAAAAAGGAGCGCGACCTGGCCTGGCGGGAACAGCCGGTCGAGAAGCGCCTGGAACACGCGCTGGTGCGCGGCATCAACGAATTCATCGTGGAGGATGCCGAGGCAGCCCGGCTGGAGCTGGGCAGTCCGCTGGCCGTGATCGAAGGCCCGCTGATGGACGGCATGAACGTGGTGGGTGACCTGTTCGGCAGCGGCAAGATGTTTTTGCCACAGGTGGTCAAGTCAGCCCGCGTGATGAAGCAGGCGGTGGCCCACCTGGAACCCTTCTTGCAAGAAGGCGCGGGCCAGCGCCAAAGCGCCGGGCGGGTGGTGCTGGCGACTGTCAAGGGCGACGTGCACGACATCGGCAAGAATATCGTGGGGGTGGTGCTGGCCTGCAACGGCTTTGAAGTTCATGACCTCGGCGTGATGGTGCCGACCGAGCGCATTCTGGACGAAGCCGAGCGCCTGCAGGCCGACATCATCGGGCTTTCGGGCCTGATTACGCCCAGCCTGGACGAAATGGTCGGTGTGGCCGAGGAAATGCAGCGCCGGGGCCTGGGCAAGAAGAACGGCGGCCTGCCGCTGCTGATCGGCGGGGCCACCACCAGCCGGGTGCATACGGCCGTAAAAATCGCCCCGCAGTACGACGGCCTGACCGTACATGTGCTGGATGCCAGCCGCAGCGTAGGTGTCACGGCCCGCGCCATCAGCGAGCAGGAGCGGCCCGGCCTTGCCGAAGAAGTGGCCGGGCAGTACGCCCAGGCCCGCGAGCAGTTCGCACTGCGCGGTGAACGCCGCCAGCTGCTGCCGCTGGCGCAGGCGCGGGCGGGCGCTCCCCAGCTGAGCTACGCGCCGGTTCGGCCCAGCTTTCTGGGGGCGCAGCCGGTGACTTTCAACTTGAAAGCGCTGCTGCCGTTTATTGACTGGAACCCGTTTTTTATCGGCTGGGAACTGGCCGGACGCTTTCCGCAGATTCTGGAGGATGAGGTGGTAGGCGAGCAGGCCCGCACCCTGTACGCCGACGCCCAGCAGACGCTCAATGCTCTGGTGGAAAGCGGCCAGCTACAAGCGCGGGGCGTGGTCGGCTTCTGGCCCGCCGAGCGCCGGGGCGACGATATTCAACTGTTTACGGACGATACCCGCCGCGAAGAGGGAGCCACCCTGCACACCCTGCGGCAGCAAGCGCAGCAGCGTGAAGGCCGTCCCAACCGCGCCCTGGCCGACTTTGTGGCGCCGTCAGGCGACTATGTGGGCGGCTTTGCGGTGGGCATTCACGGCGCCGAGGAGATCATAGCCGGTCACAAGGCCCGCCACGACGACTACGCGGCG
Source organism: Deinococcus sp. (assembly GCA_030524065.1). GTDB lineage: Bacteria > Deinococcota > Deinococci > Deinococcales > Deinococcaceae > Deinococcus. The sequence continues at coordinate 5,213 of JAUNHF010000061.1, read as the reverse complement.
ATCATGACCGGGCTGCTGGCCGACCGGCTGGCCGAAGCTTTTGCCGAGGCGCTGCACCGGCAGGTCCGCCGCGAGCTGTGGGGCTACGCGCCAGACGAAGACCTGAGCAGCGACGACCTGATTCGGGAGCGCTACCAGGGCATTCGCCCGGCGCCCGGCTACCCGGCCTGCCCCGACCACACCGAGAAGGGCACGCTGTTCGGCCTGCTGCAAGCCCGCGAACTGGCCGGTCTGGACCTCACCGAAAGCTATGCCATGACCCCTCCCTCGGCGGTGTCGGGCCTGTACTTTGCTCACCCGGGCAGCACCTACTTTGGCGTGGGCAAAATCGGCACCGACCAGCTGGAGGACTACGCCGCCCGCAAAGGCTGGAGCATGGATGAGGCGCGGCGCTGGCTGCGGCCCAACCTGGCCGAGTAGGGCCAGGAGCGCGGGGGCAGCTGCTACAGTGATTCCCTATGACGCAGCGGGCAAAAGGTAAAACATGGGGCGCGGTGATGCTGATTGCCGGAACGACGCTGGGGGCGGGGATGCTGGCTATGCCGCTGACCACGTCCAGGGCCGGCTTCGGCCTCACGGCGCTGGGGCTGGTGGCGGTCTGGGGGCTGACCTACTACACCGCGCTGATGTTTCTGGAGGTTTACCGCCACCACTCGGCCACAGAAGGCTTCTCGACCCTGGCGGACCAGGCCCACGGCAAGCCGGCGCGGTTTATCTGATCGTCAAGCAGGGGGTGTGCGGGGTGGACGGGGTCAATCGCTGGCTGTTCCCGGTGCAGCTGCTGGTGTTCGGTGGGCTGCTGGCGCTGATGCTGCCCCGGGTCAGCCTGGGCCACCTGGGCGCCCCGCCGCAGGAGCTGGGCTTGGCCCTGTCTATCCTGCCGGTGTTCGTGACGGCCTATAGCTTTCATGTGGTGCTGCCGTCCATCGCGGAGTTCTTGGACAATGACCCGGCAGAGCTGCGCCGCGCCGTGCTGTGGGGCACCGGCATTCCCCTGGCTGCCTATCTGGTGTGGCAGTTGGCTATTCACGGGCTGGTTCCGCAGACTCAGCTGAGCCGCCTGACCTCGCTGGGCGAACTGAGCGCCCTGGTCACGGCGGCCACCGGCAACCGGCTGCTGGGCGGCGGCATGGACCTCTTCGCTGGACTGGCGCTCACCACGTCGTTTCTGGGGATCGGCCTTTCGCTCACCGACAGCCTGCGCGACAGCTTCCCGAGCATTGCCCGGCGGGGGGACCGGCGCGGCTGGCCCATCATGCTGCTGACGCTGGTGCCGCCGGCGCTGATCACGCTGCTGGTGCCGGGCGCCTTTGTGGTGCTGCTGTCTTACAGCGGGTTGATGGCAGTCATTTACAGCATTCTGCTGCCGTTCGTCCTGGTCCGTCATGCCCGGAAGCAGGGACAGGACATCCGGCTGCCAGGAGGACCGGCCCTGCTCTGGCTGATTCCCCTGGTGGGCGCCCTGCTGCTGCTGGTCCCGCTGCTGATGGGACTGGGTCTGCTGCCGAAAGTAAGCGGCTGAGGCGGCGCCCTACCGCAGCGCGGCCTCCAGCTCCGGCAGGCTCAGGCCGGCAGTGGGAGCGTCCAACGCAGCCGCTCCCCCGCGCAGGGCGATGACCCGTTCGCCCAACGTCAGCGCTTCTTCCAGGTGGTGGGTCACAAACACCACCGTGACGCCGCGCCGCCGCCAGATGTCCAGCAGTTCGCTGCTCAGGCGCTCGCGGGTTGCCACGTCCAGCGCACTAAAGGGTTCATCCAGCAGCAGCACGCCGGGATGGGTTGCCAGGGCACGGGCCAAGCTGACCCGCTGCCTTTGGCCGCCGCTCAGCTCGTGTACGCGGCGGCGGCCCAGGTCGTGCAGCCCCACCAGCGCCAAGCTGTCCTGCACCCGGTTCTCCTGCTCGCCGCGCGGCAGGCCCCGCAGCCCGAAGCGCACATTGCCCTCTACCGTCAGCCAGGGAAACAGCGCCGGTTCCTGCTGCACCAGGGTCAGGCGGGAGTGGGGGCCGCGCACCACCTCACCGCCCAAGCGAATCTCACCGCGCTGAGGGGACAAGAAGCCAGCCAGGAGCCCCAGCAGGGTACTTTTACCGCTGCCCGACGGCCCCACGATGCACAGGAATTCGCCGGGCGCCACCCGGAAGTCCAGCGGGCCGACCCCGCCGCTGGCCGACCCCCCAGAGGCGCTGCGGCCTGCGCGGTAGCGGTAGGTGACGCCCTGCACGCTCAGCTCGGCGCCAGTCTGGAGAGGGGCGGGCTGGGCAGGTGCAGCCGGAGCAGGTGCGCTCTGGCCGGGATGGCTGGCGGCGAATTCAGGACGGGTCATGCGTTTACCTCCAGGCCATAGTCGCGCCGCACGCGGGTTTCTACGCGGCGCAGCAGGGCGTCAAACAGGCCACCGATCAGGCCGATAATCAGAATGGTCGCCAGAACCAGCGCCACGTTGGCGGTGTTGCGCCCCACTTCCAGCTGTTCGCCCAGGCTGCCGGCCCCCGCAATCAGCAGTTCGCCGCCGATCAGCGCCCGCCAGGCAAAGCTCCAGGCGGTCCTCAGCCCGCCCAGAATACTGGGCAACGCCGCCGGCAGCAGCACCCGCAGCGTGAGGGCTGGGCCACTGGCACCCAGGGTCCGCCCGGCCACCCGCAGCGCCGGGGGTACGTTCAGCAGGGCACCCGACACGGCCAGCGACACCGGAATCAGCGCTTCAAGAAGTACCACGGCCAGCACCGCCCGCTCATTGAGCCCAAAAAACAGGATGGCAAACGGCACAAAAGCGATGCTTGGCACGCTCTGAATGCCGGTGAGGTAAGCGCCCAGCGTGGCCCGCAGCGGCGCCCAGATGCCCATCAGCACGCCCAGGCCGCCGCCCACCAGCAGGGCCAGCGCGTAGCCGGTCAGCACCCGGCGCAGGCTGCCCAGCACCGAGTTCAGCAGCTTGCCATCCTGCGGCCCCGTGCCCCACAGCCCGTAGCTGATTTCGGCCCATACGGCGCTGGGGCTAGGAAACACATAGGGCGGGTACAGCCGCAGCCCATCGGTGACCAGCCACCAGACGGCCAGCAGCGCCACCAGGCCGCCCAGTTGCCAGCCGAGCGCCTTCCAGCGGCCCGGCCCCCGGGCAGGACCGCCAGAGGAAGAAGACGAAACGGGAGGAGCAGAGTCAGTCATGGGCACGTCCAGAGGAGAGAAGAGAGGGCGGGGAGGGGGTGAGGAGTACGGTCAGGAGATATGGCTTGCCTAGATAGCAGATATAGTGCTAAACCATACCTCATCGCCGCTGGGCTGTACAGTGGCGGCGCATGGGGTTGGGCGTCTGCGCCGCTTGCTCCTGCTCCCTCTGTCCTTGCCCTGCCTTCATCCCCTGACCTGCTACCCCTGGCCTTTTCTGCGCGGTCCTCTGGAGGATTTTTATGACCCTGACCCCTTCCCATCTGCGGGCCCCCCACGCCCAGACCTCCCGTTTGCGCCTCTCACTGGGCCTGCTGATAAGCGCCCTGCTGGCCGCCTGCTCGCCCCAAAGCGCAGAGACGCAGAACGGGGCCAGCGGCTCCGCCACCTCTTCCCAGGCCACCACCTCCTCAGCGGATGCGGCCAGTACCGACGCAGCGGCTGGCACGGCGGCTCCCGAACTGCGCCTGGGCCTCTTCCCCAACGTGACCCACGCCGCCGGGCTGGTCGGCGTGGACCAGGGCTTCTTTACCAAAAGCCTGGGCGACACGGGCCTGAAGGTCAGTCACTTTGCCAACGGCTCACAGATCAACGAAGCTTTCGCCGCCGGTGCGCTGGACGCGGCCTATGTGGGCCCAGGCCCGGCCATGAACGCCTTTATGCAGGGAGTGCCGCTCAAGATCTACGCTGGGGCCGCCAACGCGGGCGCCGTACTGGTGGTTCATCCGGGCAGCGCGGCCAGGGCCGTGACCGACCTGGCCGGGCAAAAGGTGGCGGTGCCCACCCGTGGCTCTACCCAGGACATCAGCCTGCGGCACCTGCTGCACGAAAACGGCCTGAAGACGGCCGACGAAGGCGGTGACGTGACCGTGGTGCCGATCAACCCCGCCGATATGCCCGCCGCCTTTGCCAGTGGGCAGGTGGAAGCCGCGCTGGTGCAAGAACCCTGGGGTGCCGTGCTGGAAAACCAGGGCGCCAGGCTGCTGGTAGACGAAAAAGGCATCTGGGCGGGCGGCGACTACACCTCCACCGTGCTGGTGGTGAACCGCGACTACGCCGAAAAGTACCCCGGCACCCTGCGCGCGCTGCTCAGCGCCCACCGGCAGGCCGTAACCGCCGTACAGGACCAGCCGGACGAAGCCCGCGCCGCCGTGGCCCGGCAGCTTGAAGAGATGACCGGCAAGCGCCCCAGCGATCAAGAACTGCAAAAGGCACTCAGCCGCACGCAGGTGACCTGGGAGATGAACGAAGGCACCCTGGCTGAGTACGCCGCCCTGAACCAGGAAGCTGGGTTCTCGCGCCAGACGCCCGACCTGGCTGAACTGGTGGACCTCAGCGTGGTGCGTAGCCTGGGCGAATAAGTCTGCTGAGTGGGAGGCGGGGCCGCAGGAAACAGTTCCTGGCTGGCCCCGCCTCCTGCGTGGCCTAGTGCTGCTTGGCCTCAGGGGGCGCCATCTGGCGCCGGCGCTTGTGCCAGCTGCGCCGCAGCGCCTGGCGCAGCTCGCCCAGGGCCGGGCCATAGTGGCCGTTGATCACCTCGGCCAGAAAGCGGGCCAGCGGTGGGTTGGCGGTCAGGCCAGGATTCATGGTCATGGCCCGCAGCGGCAGCTGGCGCAGGTTGTGCGCCGAGCTCATGCTGGCCCCGGTATCGCCCACCAGGTCGCGCTGATGCCACACCAGCGCCTGAAACAGGCCGGCCGCCAGCGGATGCTCCTGCATGGCGTCCAGCGGCGTGTTGGCGGTGTACATGCCGCTGCGGTAGTCGCGGTTGTCGGGCAGCGGGCGGCCGTACAGCGCCCGGAAATCCGGCTGGCTGACCCGCAGCGGGAAGCTGGGCTGGCGGTAACCGGCGGGCAATTCGCTGCCCAGAGTGCTGCCCGCCAGCGTCTCGCCGGCCACCTCCACGCGGTACCACACCCGGATATCACGCGACGACGCCCCGATCCGCACCTGCCACTCGCCGGCCTCGGTGCGCCACTGGCCCCAGAAGGGGTCGTAGTGGGCGAAAGCGCGGGGCGGCAGGGTCAGCGTGACCTGCTGCGCCT
>JAUNHF010000060.1 GCA_030524065.1 Deinococcus sp. | reverse complement strand
GCGGCCGAGTAACCGCCGCCCAGGACCGGTCCCTAAAGCAGGGGCAGCGGGGGGAAAGGCTCTGGGCGGTCGCTCTCCAAGCAGGCCCCCACCTGCCGCTCCAGACTCTCCCAGTCCACCCCAAACGCGCCCGGCGGCAGCTGACGCAAGTAGGCCTGAGCCTTGACAAAGTTGCGCCCGGTCAGGCTTCCCATCCGCCAGCGCTTGTGCAGGGCCGCCGCCAGCAGAATCAGGGCTTGCAGGGCGCGGCGCCGGTCGCCGTTCGCCACCAGCCACTCGGCTTCCCAGGCTTCGTGGGCTTCCCACCACTCGCCGGCCGCAAACAGCTGCGCTCCGGCCTGCCAGCGTGCGGGGAACGGGGGTACAGGTTCGGCTTCCATGCCTCCCGTCATATCAGATGGACCAAGGTAGCACGGGACCGGCGTTACCAAAGCGCTGCCCTCCCAGGTCCGAACACTAGACGCGGGCGCCACGCAAACTTTTGATTTTGCTCAGAAGGCGACCCGTCACCCCTTGGGGCAGAGAACGCCGACTATACTGACCGCCATGAAACCTGTTGAACTGACGGACAGCAACTTTAGCGAAGAACTGAGCAGCGGCCTGACGCTGGTGGATTTCTGGGCACCCTGGTGTGGCCCCTGCCGGATCATCGCTCCCGTGCTGGAAGAACTGGCCGGCGAGTACGATGGCAAAGTCAAAATCGGCAAAGTGAACGTGGATGAGAATCCCACCACCGCCGGCCAATTCCGCGTGATGAGCATTCCTACCCTGATCCTGTTCAAAGACGGCCAGCCGGTCGAGCAGATGGTGGGCGCTGCGCCCAAGCGTTCTTACGAAACCCTGCTGAACAAGCACCTCGAAGCAACCAATTGAGCTGCTAGGCCCCTCTTTCAGGGGTTACAGGTCTGCCCGGCAACCGGCAGGCCTGTTTTCTCTTTTCTGTGGTGGCCCAGGGCTTGAGAGCGCTGCCCGCAGCACAACGCAGCACAAAAAAAGCTGACCCGGAGGCCAGCTGCGTTCCAACACTTTTGAAGCTCGGGTCAGGCTCAGACCAGTTCGATCAGGGCCATGGTGGTGGCGTCGCCGCGGCGAACACCAGTCTTAAGGATGCGGGTGTAACCGCCGCTGCGCTCCGCATAGCGGGGAGCAATTTCTTCCATGACCTTGCTCACGACTTCCTTGTCATGAATGTCCTGGGCCACCAGACGGCGGGCGTGCAGATCGCCGCCCTTGGCGGTGGTGATCAGCTTCTCGACGTAAGGGCGCAGTTCCTTGGCCTTGGTCAGGGTGGTTTGAATGCGGCCTTCACGCAGCAGCGCGGTCGCCTGGGCGCGGGCCAGGGCGGTGCGGGCGCTGCTGTTGCGGTTCAGCTTACGGCCAGCTCTTCCGTGACGCATAGCAGTTCTCCTTTATGGGTGAGGGGCTTGCGGGAAAGGGCCTATCGGCGCTTTCCCAGGGGTAGGCGGGAACTCAGTCGCGCAGGGCTTTGCCGAACTGGGCCAGCTGCTGCTTGATTTCGTCCAGGCTGCGTTCACCGATGCCGGGCACCTTTTTCAGGTCACGGTCGCTCAGGGCGCACAGGGCATCAACGCTGTCAATGCCTTCTTCTTTGAGCGAGTGCAGCACGCGGGTGGTCAGGCCCAGCCCTTCCAGGCTAACACTGGGTTCACCGCTGCTGGCACTTTCTTCGGCGGGAGCGGCACTTTCCAGGGCCACTTCAGCTTCAGGCTCCACCGACTCGGCAGACACGGTGTAGTCCACCACGCCGCCTTCGCCGTCTTCCAGCTCTTCTACCGACCCGAAGACCAGCAGTTCTTCACGCAAAATGTCAATGGCCTGGTCCAACACATCCTGGGGGCTGGCGCTGCCATCTGTCCAGATACGCAGGATCAGCTTGTCCAGGTCGGTCTGACGGCCCACGCGGGTGTTTTCTACGTGGTAGGCCACGCGGCGCACGGGGTTGAACATCGCGTCCACTGGAATCGAGTTGATCCGGTCTTTGGTGGCGTGCTTGTCGGCAGGCACGTAGCCTTCGCCTTCTTCCACGCGCACTTCCATGACCAGCTGACCACCATCGGCCAGATTGGCAATTTCCAGATCGGGGTTGACAATTTCGGCGTCACTGGGCACTTCGAAATCCGAAGCCCGAATGACTCCTTGGCCCTGCGCACGGAGCGTCAGGGTTTTGGGGCCGGGGGCGTGAAACTTCACCACCAGTTCCTTGAGGTTCAGAATCAGACGAATCACGTCTTCTTTCACTCCAGGAATGGTCGAGAACTCGTGCAGCACGTCTTCAATGTAAACACTGGTGACGGCCGTACCCTGAATCGAGGACATCAGAATGCGCCGAATAGGGTTGCCAATGGTGACCCCGTAACCACGCTTGAGTGGTTCGAGCACGAACTCGCCATAGTTTCCTTCGACGCGGGCTTTGAGTTGAGGGCGCTTCTGATCCATGGGACCTCCAGGGTTAGCGCGAGTAGTACTCGATGATGAAGTTTTCGTTGATCGGTAGGGCCAGGTCTTCGCGGGCGGGGAGACGGTTAAAGGTGCCGGTGAAAGTTTCAGCGTTCACTTCCAGCCAGGGGCTGGGGCGGCGGCGCTTCATGGCTTCCATGTTCTCCTGAACAAAGCCCATTGCACGGCTCTTTTCAGCCACGGTGATTTCGTCACCGATCTTGACGCGGTAAGAAGCGATGTCCACCTTCTTGCCGTTGACCATGATGTGACCGTGACCCACAAACTGACGGGCCTGACGGCGGGTGCTGGCAAAGCCCATGCGGAACACGACGTTGTCAAGGCGGCGTTCCAGCAGTTGCAGGAACACGGTGCCCAGCACGCCGGGCTGGCGGGTGGCTTCCTCGAACAGGTTACGGAACTGCTTTTCGTTCATGCCATACAGGCGCGACAGCTTCTGCTTTTCACGCAGACGCACCGAGTAGTCGCTGGGACGGCCACGGCCACGGCGCTGGCCGTGCTGGCCGGGCGCGTAGGGGCGGCGGTCCAGGTACTTCTGAACCTTCTCGGTTTCCGCGAGGTTGATGCCTTCACGGCGGCTTTGCTTGACGATAGAACCACTAAAACGACCCATATTTCTCCTTGGTAAAAGGCACGCACGCGGTGGTGCAGGTGCCCTGGTCAGTGCGACCCTCTGCTGTGGCTGGTGTAGCCGTATCCGCTTCCTCAGCCTGTGGTGGGCCTGACTGCGCTACAACGGTACGCAGCGGGAAGCGGGGCAGGTGGGTTCGCGCAGCGCTTAGGCGCGGAACTTCTTCTTGGGGCGGCAGCCGTTGTGGGGCACAGGAGTGTCGTCCATGATGGAGCGCACTTCGATGCCACTGGCCTGAATGGCGCGGATCGCCTGCTCACGGCCGGAGCCGGAGCCACGCACGATCACGTCTACCGAGTTCATGCCAAAGGACTGCTGGGCTTTTTTCACCGCGTCGGCTGCGGCCAGCTGAGCAGCGTAGGGGGTGCCCTTTTTGCTGCCCTTATAGCCGATGGTGCCGCCGCTTGACCAGGCCACGGAGTTGCCGTCTTGGTCGGTGATGGTGACGATGGTGTTGTTGTAGCTGGCATGCACATAAGCGCGGCCGGCGGCAATGTTGCGGCGGCTGCGGCGGGGTGCTCTGCCTTTGGTGGTCTTCGCCATGGCTTACCTCGCTGCCTTTTTCTTGCCGGCAACGGTCTTTTTAGGACCTTTGCGGGTGCGGGCGTTGGTCTTGGTCTTCTGACCGCGGACCGGCAGACCACGGCGGTGACGCAGACCGCGGTAGGCGCCGATGTCCATCAGACGCTTGATGTTCTGGCCCACTTCACTGCGCAGATCGCCTTCGACCTTGTAGGTCTTTTCGATGGCGTCACGCAGGGTGGACTGGTCGCCTTCGCTCAGATCCTTGATGCGGGTATCGGGGTTGATACCGGTACGCTCCAGAATCTCGCGGCTGCGGGTCAGGCCGATACCGTAAATGTAGGTCAGGCCGATTTCAACACGCTTTTCGCGTGGCAGGTCTACACCAGCAATACGCGCCATACTCAGCCCTGCCTTTGCTTATGCTTGACGTTGGTGCAAATGACGAACACCCGGCCGTGACGGCGGATGACTCGGCAGTTGTCACACATTTTTTTGACACTACTGCGCACTTTCATATACTTCCTCCTCGCGCCGCCTTTGCTTCGTGCTGAGCAGCGCTCGACCCCCGCGACCTCATGACCACTGCTGGCCCTGGTCTGCCGGGAATCTGCGGGTACTTCCCGTAGGTGTGACCAAGAACGCAGGAAGGCAAGGAGTGGTCTCCAAGCTTCCCAGGCCCACGCGTTACTTGCGGTAGACGATGCGTCCGCGCGTCGTATCGTAGGGGCTGATTTCCAGAACAACCCGGTCGCCGGGCAGAATACGGATATAGTGAATCCGCATCTTGCCACTGATGTAAGCCAGGATTTCGTGTCCGGTGTCCAGCTTTACCTTGAACGTGGTATTGGGCAAAGCTTCTTCTACCACGCCTTCAGCGCGCACGACATCCGAATCTTCCTTCTTACGCTTCTCGTTCTGTTCCGGCATTTTTCGTCTCGCCACATAACCTCCAAGCTAAGTACAAGCCAAAGAATAAGGTATCACGCCCCCTGAACCACCGCAAGTCCTGTGCGGGACGGAAGGGGCAATCCTAAGAGATTACTGGGGCGCGGAGACGGCCTGCTCAATTCGCGCGTAGACCTCATCCATGGTGCCAGTGCCGTCTACCTCGGTCAGGCGCCCCGTGTGCTGGTAGTGCGCGATCAGAGGGGCCGTTTCCTGACGGTACACTTCCTGTCGGCGGCGGGCCACTTCCTCAGTATCGTCGCTGCGCACTGGCTCACCAGCGGCGGCGGCCTGGCGGCCACGCTCTACGATACGCCCGATCAACTCTTCATCAGGCACTTCCAGCAAAATCGCGGCACTGACCGGGGCGCCCAGTTCTTCCAGCAACTGGTCCAGGGCCGTGGCCTGCGCCTGCGTACGGGGAAACCCGTCAAAGATGACCCTGACAGGCTCCATGGCGCAGATATGATCTCGGATCAGGGCCACCAGAATATCGTCGGGCACCAGCTGTCCGGCCGCCAGAATGGGGGCAACCTGCTGGCCCAGTGCCGTCTCGCGGGCCACATGGTCTCGCAGGATATCGCCGGTGCTGACTTTGGTCAGTCCGTAGGCGGCGGCCAACCGCTCTGCTTGCGTGCCCTTGCCCGCGCCGGGGGGGCCCAGAAAAATAACAACCTGGTTCGTTGCTTGAGTCATTGCATTCACTCCTTATGTAGTGCTGTGGGCTGACTGTGAGGCAGCCATCAGGTTCATCATACGGTGCAGAGGAAAGTAGAGTGAGTCTCTGCGGGCTGGCTTCCCCCTCCTCTATATGGTGTGTGCCCATCTTCATCCGCGTCCTGGACGTAGGCAAGCGAGGGCAGCTGGCCTCGCTCCTGTCTCGGGGACATGGCCGCCGCCGTCTTACCAACAAACACCGCCCCCCGAGAGGAGCGGCTTTGCCCTGATATGCCAGGGGCTTCAGGTAGCGCGGTCGCGCAGACGGCCTTTGCGGATAAAACCGTCGTAGCGGCGCACCGTCAGCTGGGCTTCCAACTGCTTGAGGGTTTCCAGGGCCACACCCGCGATGATCAGCAGACCTGTGCCACTGAACATGAACGTGGTGATTCCAGTCAGACTCTGTACCAGCTGTGGTAGCAGGGTCAGGACCACCAGAAACAAAGCGCCCCAGAGACTCAGACGCGAACTGATGCTGCCCAGAAACTGAGCGGTAGGCACGCCAGGACGGACTCCTGGAATGAACGCCCCTGACTCACGCAGTTGCTCGCTGATCCGCTTGGGATCGAACTGCACCGAGTTGTACAGGAACGTGAAACCGAAGATCAGCAGGGCTTCCAGCGCCATGTACCAAGGAGTACCGAAGGTCAGGTAGGTTTGAATAAACTCGTTGATCTGCGGTGCCCGCTCGGCTGTGGCCGAAGCGATCAAGTTGGGGATGATCAGCATGGCGGAAGCGAAAATCACTGGAATGACCCCCGCCTGATTCACCTTGATGGGCAACCAGGTGGCCTGCCCAGCGCGGCGTCCCGTGCCAGCTGCACCGCCCTGCGCACGGGCATAAGTAATGGGCACACGGCGCTCGGCCTGGTACACATACACGATGCCCACAATGGTCAGGACGATGCTGGCGACAAAGGCCAACAGTGGCAGCAATGTCAGCTGGCCGTTACGGAACAGCTCAGCGGTCGCAGCGATCTCACTTGGGTAGACCCCAATGATTCCCGCCACAATGATCAAACTAATGCCGTTGCCGATGCCCACGTCAGTGATGCGCTCACCGATCCACATGGTAAAGGCCACGCCCGCAATCTGGGTCAGCACCATGACCAAGATGGTGAACAGACCCGGATCCCAGCCCACCGCAATGGCGCTGGGATTGCTGGTGATAAACAGAGAGAAGAACAGTGCCTGAAACGCCCCCAAGCCCACAGCCGCGTAACGGGTGAGCTGGTTGATGCGTTTGCGCCCTTCCTCGCCTTCCTTGCTGAGCTTTTCCAGCTGCGGGATGGTCTTGGTCAGCAGCTGAATCACGATGCTGGCCGTAATGTAGGGCAGCACCCCCAGCGCAAAGATGGAAAATTGCGTCAGGTTACCGCCCGAGATAAAGCTCAGCAGGCCAAAGAGGTCGTTGTTGGTGGCATTTTGCAGTGCCGCCACATTGACCCCCGGCGTGGGAATGACGCTCCCCAGGCGGTAGACCGCCAGGAGGAGCAGCGTAAAGATAATCTTCCGCAGCAGCTCCGGAGTCTGGAAGGCTTCGCGGAAGGCGCGGAGCATGTTACTCGGCCTTCTCCGTCTCGCCGGCCTGGGCCTGGGTCAGTTCAACCCGGCCACCAGCCGCTTCCACGGCGCGCACTGCCGAAGCGCTGGCAGCGTCCACGCGGACGGTGACTGCGCGGCTCAGTTCGCCGCTGCCCAGCAGCTTGACAGGGCGGTTCTTGCGGCGCACCAGACCGGCCTGCTCCAGAGCGGCGCGGTCAAAGCTGTCGCCTTCCAGCGCGCTCAGCTGGCTGAGGTTCACCACTTCGTAGGTGGTGCCCACGTTGTTGAAGCCGCGCTTGGGCAGGCGGCTGATCAGCGTGCTGCGGCCACCTTCAAAGAACAGGCCTTTGCCAGCACCGCTGCGGCTCTTCTGACCCTTATGACCACGGCCGGCTGTCTTGTCGGTGCCGCCGGGACCACGGCCTACGCGCTTGCGGTTGCGGCGTGAGCCGGGAGCGGGCTGCAGGTCATGCAGTTTCATGACTTTGCTCATTGCTGAACCTCCAGCAGATGTTCGACCTTGCGAATCATACCGCGAACGGCAGGGGTGTCCTGCACTTCACGGGACTGACCAATTTTGCTCAGACCCAGCGCCTTGACCGTGTCCCGCTGCTCTTGCGGGCGGCCAATCACGCTGCGCTTCAGGGTAATTTTCACAGCGAGCCTCCAGTCAGGGGCGACACGCCTTCACCTTCCAGCAGTTCACGGATCTGCTGCGGCGTGCGGAGCTTCTGCAGACCATCAAATACGGCATAAGCCACGTTGATCTGGTTGCGGCTGCCCAGTTCTTTGCTGAGCATGTCGGTGATGCCAGCCAGTTCGGCGATGGAGCGGGGCACGGTGCCCGCGATAACGCCAGTACCGGGAGCGGCACGCTTGAGCAGTACGCGGCTGGTGGTGCCTTCGCCCACGATGTCGTGAGGAATGGTCCCGCCGTCCACAGGAACAGTGATCATGTTCTTGCGGGCCACGGTCTTGGCCTTCTCGATGGCCACCGGCACTTCTTTGGCTTTACCAATACCCATGCCCACGCGGCCGTTACGGTCGCCCAGGATCACCAGTGCGGCGAAACGGAAACGGCGGCCGCCCTGGTAGGTCTTCGAGGTGCGGTTGACAAACAGCATCTTCTCTTCGAATTCGCTGTCCTGACGGTCGTTGCGACGATTAAAAGTCAAGGCCACCCTCCCGCGCGGCATCTGCCAGCGCTTTGACGCGTCCGTGGTAGCGGTACTGACCACGGTCGAATGCGACTTGTTTGACGCCCTTGGCGGCGGCGGCTTCGGCCAGGGCCTTGCCTACCGCAGCGGCACGGTCGGTCTTGGTGCCGGCCGCGGCTTCTTTCAGAGCACCGGTCGAAGCGGCAGCCAGCGTGGTGCCACTCTTGTCGTCGATGATCTGAGCGTAGATGTGCTTGCTCGAGCGATAGATGCTCAGGCGGGGACGTTCGCCCATAGCGGTACGCACCTTGCGGCGTGCACGCAACTTGCGGCGGGTTGCAGAAGTGTTGCTCATTATTTCGCTCCAGCCTTACCGGGTTTGAGGGGAATGTGTTCACCAAGGAAACGCACACCCTTGCCGTGGTAGGCGTCGGGCCTGCGAACGCGGCGCACGTTGGCGGCCACCTGACCAACCAACTGCTTGTCAATGCCGCTCACATCAATCTTGGTGGGCTCGGGCACCGCGAAGGACACGCCTTCGGGAGGATCAATCACGACCGGATGGCTGTAACCGATGGTCAGTTCCAGCGCCTTACCCGCCAGTTTGGCACGGAGGCCCACGCCACGCA
>JAUNHF010000059.1 GCA_030524065.1 Deinococcus sp. | reverse complement strand
GTGCCCGGTCAGGTCAGCGGCCGGCAGGGGCTGTTCCAGAAATTCCACCCGGTACTCTTCCAATACGTCCAACATGCGCCGCGCCTGCGTCAGCGTCCAGGCCGCGTTGGCGTCCACCCGCAGCACCACAGCCGGCGCCACCTCACGCAGCGCCGCCAAAATCGCCTCGTCCTGCGCGGTTCCCAGCTTGACCTTGAGGATGCCGTGCCCCCGCGCCACTGCCGCCTGAGCCTGGGCCGCCATTTCGGGCAGCTCAGCCAGCCCAATGGTCAAGCTGCTTTCCGGCACCGGCCCCCCCGGCAGGCCCAGCAGCTCGCGCACAGGGCGGTTCACAGCGAGGGCGCAGACTTCCAGGGCCGCCATTTCCAGCGCACATTTGGCACTGGGATGATGCCCCAGGGCGGCGTCCAGTCGGCCAGCCAGTGTGCGGAACTCCCAGGGATCACCAGCCACCGCCGCCAGACGTTCCAGCGCCGCCGGCACCGTGGCGCCGGTTTCCCCATAAAACGCGTTCGGGGCCGCCTCACCCCGGCCGGTTCTTCCATCCAGCGTCCAGTCCACCCGCAGGCGCGGATAGTGGGAGTGGGTCCAGCGGGCGATCCCAAAAGGCTGGGCGGTCTGCACTTCAAACGGGGTCCAAGTGATCATCAGTCTCTCCAGTCCGGGCGTGCGAAGCCCAGCAGGTCACGCTCCAGCAGGCGGCCGTACTCGCCGGCACCCAGGGTATCTACCGCCACGGCCATATGAAAGGAAGTGGCGTTCAGCAGCCGTTCGCTGTCCAGCATCAGGCCCACATGTCCAGGGAAAAAGGCCAGGTCCCCCGCCTGGGGCCGGTCCACCGGGGGCAGGCTCGCCCGCTGCGGGCCGGAGTCACGCGGCAGCTGCAACCCGTAGGCCGCGTGCAGCAGTTGCACCAGCCCGGAGCAGTCCACCCCCCAGGCAGAGCGCCCACCCCAGCGGTAGGGCGTTCCCACCAGGGCCAGCCCCAGCTGTAACAGGTCAGCGGGCAGTGGCCGGAACACCGCCCGCTGAACCCAGCCCACCGGCCACGCCAACCGCTCCCAGTCACGGCCTTCTTCGGCTGCCACAACTTCCCCACTGAGGGCAACGCGGCTGCCCAGGCTCAGGCGTCCCCGCACTGGGCTGGACACCGACGGCGCCGCATAGATGTGTCCACGCAGCGCCGTTACGGAGGTCCAGTTCTCCGCAGTGACCTCTGCCGCCACCGCCCCACGGACCCAGCCCTGATACCCATCGGCCATCAGCCGGACCCGTTGCCAGCCGCCGGCCTCTTGGAGCAAGTGCAGTTCCTCGCCCAGCAGCACCTCCGAAACGGTTTCGGTCTCTGCACTGGCCTGGGCATGAAGAAAGGCTTGCCGCGCCGCCCGCATCAGCCGCGTCCCAGCTTAAGCACCTGGGCAATCTGGGGCGGCAGTTCCCAGGCCAGCACATCGAACGCCGCCGAGGCCACATCGTAAGGCACCTTGTGCAGCGTCACCTGCGGCGGGCCGCCGGGCATGCAGTCCACCACCGCCACGTCTGCTCCGGGCTCGTGGTTCAGCGACAGGCCCACCGAGCCAGGATCCAAAAAAGTAACTTCGCCCACGCGGCGCAGGTAGGGAATATGGGTGCCGGCCGACACGATCAGCTGGGCCGGAAACTGCGCGGCCAGCACTTCCAGCTTCTCTTCCGGGCCAGCCAGGTCCAGTTTCTGCTCGGGGTCCTGGGGGCTGCCGTGAAAAAAGCGGATGCGGCCAGCTGGGGTTTTGAGCCGGCCCCCGACCGGCAAGGAGCGCAGATAATCAAGTTGCGCCGGTAGCAGGACCTCGCGGGTCCAGCCGATCACCTGCTCGGCCACCCCATGCCGCACCGGCCCAGCCCCCGCCTGCTGGAGCGGCAACGCCACCCGCAGGTCGCTGGACCCCATACACACCAGATAACCGCGCTGCTGCACGAAATCGATCACTGGCCCCGGATTGGCCCCATAGCCGACCAGGTCGCCCACCACCACCACCTGGTCTACCAGCTGGGTCTCCAGAAACTGCGCGGCGGCCGTCAGGGCCTGAATGTTGGCATGAATGTCACTGATAAAAGCCAGTCGCACGGTGGGACAATCTTAGCAGTCCTGCCCCAGCGGGGGCCGGTATGATAGGCCGGTGCGTTTGCCCCCCCAGTTCCGCGCCCTGGCCGCCGGACTGCTGACTGGTCTGGCGACCCTGACCCCAGCGGCCTGGCTGGCCGTGTTCCCGCTGGCCGCCTGGCTCGCCCTGGCCGCGCAGCAGGACACAGGCCGCCGGATGGGCTGGGGGGCCTTCGGGTACACCGCAGCGCACCTGTGGTGGGTGACGGTGCTGGCCGCCCAGGTCTTCGGCTTTGCTCCGGCCGGGGTGCTGGCCCTGGCGCTGTACGCCGCCGAGGGCCTCTTTTTTGCCGGTCTGGGCTGGCTGGTCCTGCGGCTGTTCCACACGCCAGGACAGCGGCTGTGGGCCCTGGCCGGCGGCTGGGTGCTGCTGGAGTACCTGCGCACCCTGGGCACGCTGGCCTTTCCCTGGCCCACGCTGGGGATGGTGTGGCTGGAGACCCCGGTGATCCAGACCGCCGACCTGGGCGGCATTCTGCTGCTTTCCTGGCTGACCACCTTGCTGGCGGCGGCCCTGGCCGATTGGCGCACGGACCGCCGGCCTTTGGGGCTGGGGCTGGGGCTGCTGGCGCTGGCGACCGGCTACGGCCTGACCCGCACCCCCGCCGCCGGCCCCGCCGCCAGCGCCTATCTGACCCGCACAGACGTGGATTCTTTTGATCGGCTCAAGGGTGGTCAGCTGCTGCCCAGCCTGCTCGAAGCCAGCGCGGGCCGCGCCCCGGGCGAGCCGGTGATCTGGTCCGAAACGGCGCTGCTGCGCGACCTGAACGATCCGGCACTGTTCCCTGGCCCCGGCATCAGTGGGGCGGGGCTGGCGGCCGGGGGCGTCAATACAGTGGTCGCACTGGACGCCGCTGGCCGGGTGGTGGGGGAGAACCACAAGGGCCGGCCCGTTCCTTTTGGTGAAACCTTCCCTTTTCAGCTGCTGCTGCGCCCGCTGTATACGGTGCTGGGTGCCCTGACCGGCTTTGACCTGACCACCAGCGTGCAACCCGCCCGGCAAATGGTGCCCCTTGATCTGGCTGGCGTCCGGTACGGAGCCTATGTGTGCTACGACTCGGTGTTCAGTTGGCCGGCCCGCCAGCTGACCCGTCAGGGCGCCGAAGTGCTGGTCAACGTCAGCAACGATTCTTGGTACGCCGCCGCTGGGGTGCGCCAGCACTTCGACCTGGGCCGCGTGCGCGCCATTGAGAACCGGCGCTGGGTGCTGCGGGCCGTGCAGCGCGGCTGGGCCGGCAGCGTGGATGACCTGGGCCGCCCCCGTCAGGTGCTCAAAGAAGGTCAGGGCGGCGTCTCGGCCGAGTACCGCCGTCTGAGCGGCCAGACGGTGTACAGCCGCGTAGGCGACCTGCCTGCCCTGGCCCTGGCCGGAGCACTGCTGCTGCTCGCCTGGCGCCCCAGGACACCGGGGAAGAAGCGTGGCTGACAGAAGGGAACAACCTCACCGAATGAAAAGGTAAAAAAATACACTGCGCGGTATGAACTCTCAGAGCCGCCCCAGGGGTGACGCGTGCTCTCTTGGGCGACACTTAATTTAAAAAATGCCCTTCCTAGACAAGTAGAGAGGTGGCATTCTGGTAAAATGACCTCCTCCCGTCTTTGGACCCGCAGTTTTACCATCTACTGGCTGGCTGGCATGCAATCGGTGTTTGGAAATGCACTGACTTCAGTGGTGGTGGCTGTCTTGGTGTACAGCCTGACCGGGCAGGCCAGCGCGATGGGGCTGACGCTGGCCCTGGGCATGCTGCCAGCGCTGCTCAGCCCATTTGCTGGCGTGGTGGTGGACCGGGTGCCGGTGAGGCCCCTGCTGATCACCGGCGACCTGCTGCGCGGCCTGCTGGTGCTCGGCCTGGCCGTCAGCCTGATGACCGGGCAAAGCAGCATCTTCTGGCTGAACACCGCTGTGCTGCTCAGCGGCCTGATCACGGCCTTCACCTCGCCGGCCACATCCACGCTGCTGCCCCAACTGGTGCCAAGCGAACATCTGGCCCGCGCCAACGGGCTGATGGGCATGGGCACGCAGGCAGCGCAGCTGCTGGGGCTGCTCTCAGGGGCCGGGCTGGTGGCGCTGCTGGGCCAGAGCGAAACCCTGCTGCTGGACGCGGCCACCTTTTTCCTGAGCGCCGCAGCCTTGCTGCTGATTCGCCTGCCGGAGCGGGTGGGGGCACCAGTCAAGGAAAGTTTCTGGTCCGCTTTCGTTGCTGGCCTGCAGGTGCTCCGGCGCCACCCCGGCTTTGCCATGGTTCCGGTGCTGGCCTTTATCCTCAATGTGGCTTTTGCCCCGATGCAGATGCTGCTGCCCACGCACCTGGCCGGGTTTGGCCTGCCCGAACGGTTTTACGGCGTCGCCCTGGGCACCGTAATGGGCGGCATGCTGCTGGGCAGCCTGAGCGTGACCTGGTTGGGGCAGCGCTTCCAACCGGAAGTGGCGCTGCCGCTGGGACTGCTGGGCGGCAGCCTGAGCTTGGCCATCATGGCGCAGAGTTCCGTGCTGCCGTTG
The DNA here is from genome assembly GCA_030524065.1 of Deinococcus sp. Lineage (GTDB taxonomy): Bacteria > Deinococcota > Deinococci > Deinococcales > Deinococcaceae > Deinococcus. The sequence goes on along the minus strand of JAUNHF010000059.1, from coordinate 4,022 downwards.
TTTTACCTTGCCCTGGCGACCCTGGGCATCGGCGTGGCCCTGACCAACACCGCCATCGCTTACCTGGGCCAGACGGTGATTCCAGAAGAATTCCGGGGCCGGGTCTTTGGGCTGATTTCTGCCACCGCGCAGGCCGGGATGCCACTGGCGATGATTCTGCTGGGCCCAGTGGCCGATGCCTATGGCAGTCGCCCACTGTGGACGGCGGGGGCAGCACTGATGTTCCTGAGCACCTGCGTGTGGCTCTACTTGAATGCCCGGGTGGGCACAGAGGCCGAGCAGGTGCCTTCTAGCTGAGGCTGCCGCTTTTCTCAATTTGAAACCTCCGGTTTTATTGCAAGTTGCGAATGGGGATACTGACAGCAGCTGAGAGAGGCAGCGGCCCGCAAGGGCCAGCGGTCACCCTCTGGGGGGAGGGCTCTTGGCACAGGTGGCTTCAGCTGGCACATCCAAAAAAGCAGCATCTTTTCAGTATCTGTTCCGCCGCCCGTTGGGGCGGCTCTTTTTGGCCCACTTTATTCCCTAACTAGACTTAGGGAATAAATGGATTTCCTAACACCCCTGTCCCATACCCCTCAGCGCACGTCCGGGGGGCCTTCTCGTCCATTCTGTGGCCTCGCCTTTTTGAGAGCCAGCAAAGGCCGGCCCCCACACACTCAGGTGCTGAGGTCTCCTTCAGTCTGGCGCGTGAAGAAGTGAACCGCCTGCGGCAGCACCCTCGCTTTAAACGGGGTGGTCTCAACATGAATTTCTCCATCGAACTGAAGTGGAAATGGGTCCTCGGCCACCACCTCAATTTCGCGGGCGGTAAAGGTTTCCAGGTTGCCGCTGAACGCCGGGTCGCCCAGCTTGAACTTGGCCTTGAGTGAGTCCAGCAGGTTGGCACCCAGGCGCAGGATGTTGCCTTCCTTGAGCAGGATCACCGTAAACTGCCCGTCGCTGGGGCTGATGTCGGCGGTAATCGGAATGCGGTAGTTCGCCATGCCCAGATTGGCGACCATCACCCCGATGCCGGTAAAGGTCCGCTTCTGACCGTCCGCCACGATATGAAAGGTGGTGGTGGGCGGGCTGATCTGGCGCATGGCCGCCAGCACATAGGCCAGGGTGCCGAAATTTTTCTTGAGGCCCTCGCTCTCCTTGATCATCGAAGCGTCCGCGCCCGCGCCGGCCAACATGGCAAAGCCCTTGCGGTCCCCGCGGCCATCGCCGGTTTCCAGCTCGCCCATGTCCAGGGCCAGGGTGTGGCCCGACAGCATCAGCTGGAGCAGGGCCTGCGGTTCGTCGGGGATGTCCAGGTTCAGGGCGATCAGATTGGCGGTGCCGGCCGGAAAGGCCAGCAGCGGAATGGCGGTGTGGTGCTGGGCCATCGCGTAAGCCAGGGCGCTGACAGTGCCGTCTCCCCCAGCCCCGATCACGGCGGCGTATTCTTCCAGGTCGTGCACGAACTCGGCCATTGGGCGCTCGCCTTCCAAGGAGCGCTCGGTCAGGGGAATGCCCCGGGCCCGCAGCAGGTCCAGCAGCTCGGGCAGCGCGCTGTCGCCCTGGCCGCTTTTGGGGTTAAAGATGACCAGCACGCCTTTTTCAAGCAGTTGGGCGGTGAATTGGGTCCCGGCAGACGGAGTGCCCAGGGCCGCCTTGTTGGGGGGGGTGGTTTGACCGGATGTCATAACTCTCATTAGACTGCAATTGCGGAGGAGATCACCATGAAACGTGTCCTGTTTTCTTTAGTTTTTGCCGGCAGTCTGGCTGCCTGTGCCCCCACCCAGCAAACGGCGGTCCAGCAGGCCTCGGTCACCCCGGTGCTGATCAAGACTTCGGAGGCGGCCGGTCCCGGCGGCACCCTGACCATTCAGGGCCGTTACCTGGGCGGCGCCCGCAGCGGCGCGGTGCGCCTGACAGACAGCCAGGGCGAAGGCGGCTACGTCTTTCCGGAGGCGGCGGTGCAGTCGTGGACCGACAACCGGATCGTGCTGACCCTGCCCCAGAATGCCCCGGTGGGCGGCCACTGGCTGTTTGTGGAAGTGGACGGCAAGCGCAGCACCGGGCTGCCCTACTCGGTGCGGCAGTAAGGCGCGGCTGCACCAGAGGGGGTCTCCGGCTGGAGGCCCTTTTTTTTGTTGCTAGACTCGCCTCTGTATGGCTATACAGCGCCCCAAAGGAACCAAAGACCACCTGCCCCCCGGAGCCCCGGGAACCCCTGAGCTTCAGGCCGCCGCCCACGCCCACATTCACCGCGTCGCCGCGCAGGTGCTGGAACGGGCCGGGGCGCAGTTCATCTCGACACCCATCTTCGAAGAAGCCGAGCTGGTGCAGCGCGGCGTGGGCGGCGGCACCGACATCGTCCGCAAGGAGATGTTCACCGTGTACTACGCGGGGAACCACGGCGGCTACGTGCTGCGCCCCGAAGGCACCGCGCCCATCGTGCGCGCGTACCTGGAAAACGGCCTCAAGCAGCTGGGAGCGCCGCTAAAACTCTGGACCCACGGGCCGATGTTCCGCGCCGAAAATGTCCAAAAGGGCCGCCTGCGCCAGTTTCATCAGGTGGATTACGAGTGCCTGGGCAGCACGGACCCGCTGGCCGACGCCGAAGCCATTGCGCTGATGTGGGACATCGTGACCGCGCTGGGCCTGAGGGGCGTCAGCATTCAGCTGGGCAGCATCGGGGACCCGCAGGACCGCGCCGCCTACAACGAGTACCTGCGCGGCCTGTTCACGCCGCACCTGGCGGAGCTCTCGGAGGATTCCAAAGACCGCCTGAGCCGCAATCCGATGCGGATTCTGGACTCCAAAAGCGAAACCGACCAGGCCATCCTTGCCGAGCTGGGCGTGCGGCCCATGCTGGACTTTTTGGGCGAGGAGGCGGCCGCGCACTTTAAGCAGGTACGGCAGCATCTGACCGACTGGGGCGTGCCCTTTGAGACCGACCCCAGCATCGTGCGTGGGCTGGACTACTACCGCCGCACCGCCTGGGAGCTGCACCACCAGGGCATCGGGGCCAAGTCGGCGCTGGGCGGCGGCGGGCGCTACGACGGGCTGGCGCAGGAGCTGGGCGCCAAGGAAGAGGTACCCGGCATCGGCTGGGCGTTCGGGATTGAGCGCATTCTGCTGGCGATGGAAGATGAGGGCCTCTCCTTTGCGCAGCCAGCCGGCACCGCCCTTTATCTGGCCGCTCTGGACGAAGAATATGTCGCCCTGACCGCCTCGCTGATTCGCCAGGTCCGCACGGTGGCGGGGGCCGAGTTCAGCTACCGCAAGCGTGGGGCGGGACAGGCCTTCAAGGACGCCGCCAAGAAGGGCGCCCGCTGGGCCGCTGTGATCGGCAGCAACGAAGCCGAGCAGCGCCAGCTCACCCTCAAGCACCTGGGCAGCGGCGAGCAGCGGGCCGTGCCTTTTGACGAACTGAACACCTTTTTCAAGGAGAACGCATGAAACGAACCGCCCTTCTCGGTGAACTGAACGAAACCCACCTCGGCCCCGTTACCCTGCACGGCTGGGTCAGCCGCCGCCGGGACCTGGGCGGGCTGATTTTCTTTGAGCTGCGCGACCGCTCCGGCACCGTGCAGGTGCAGGTGGACCCTGCAAGCTCCGCTTTTGCCGCAGCGGACGAGCTGCGCGGCGAGTTTGTGGTGGAGGTGAGCGGCACCTACGGCCTGCGCCCCGAAAGCCAGCGCAAGGGAGGCCTGAGCGACTACGAGGTGCTGGCGAACGAGGTGCGGATTCTGAACCGCGCCAAGACGCCGCCGTTTGAGCTGGACAAAGGGGCCGATGTGGCCGAGGACGTGCGGCTGCGCTACCGCTACCTGGATTTGCGCCGCCCCGAAATGCAGCGCAATTTGATGCTGCGCTCACGGACCTGGGCCGCCATTACCGAATTTATGGAGGCCGAGGGCTTCGTCAACATAGAAACGCCGATGCTGACGCGCTCTACGCCCGAAGGCGCGCGCGACTTTCTGGTGCCCAGCCGCCTGAACGCGGGCGAGTTCTACGCGCTGCCCCAGAGCCCGCAGCTGTTCAAGCAGATG